>CAJXJV010000019.1 GCA_913055135.1 uncultured Desulfurobacterium sp.
TACTCTTATGCTCTCATTATAGTCGCTTTTGTTGGAGCTCTCTCTGCATTCATTGCAGCAACAGGTGCAATGGCTCACACCGAAATCAAGAAGATCTTGGCTTTCTCCACAATGGAACACCTGGCACTTATGTTTGTGGGTCTTGGAGTTGGCTCTGCTGCTGCCGGTATATTCCACCTTTCAAGCCATGCAATCTTTAAAGCACTCCTTTTCCTTGCAGCAGGTGCTGTTATTCACATGACGCATCACACAAAAGACGCATTTAAGCTTGGGGGACTTTATAAGTACATGCCGCAGACAGCACTACTCTTCTTAGTGGGTATTCTTGCTCTGTCAGGTATCCCACCGTTTAACGGTTTCTTCAGTAAGGACTGGATACTTGCTGAAGTCTTCCACTTTGGAAACCCTGTGATATTCGGTTTAACCTTCGTCTCTGCAGTTCTCTGTATTGCTTACGGTTTCAGACTCTGGTTTGTTGTCTTTACAGGAGAACCATCCGAAAAATCAAAACATGCGAGAGAAGCTTATCCTGTAATGCTTGTGCCTCTCTTCATTCTTGCAGCAATGACCCTTATTACCGCTTTCTACAAAGAGAAAATCGTTCATTTCCTATTTGGTGAGGTACACGAACCTCTCTACATTGGTCTGCTTGTGGTAACGTTAATTGTCATGCTTGTCCTCTTTGCAATTGTTTACCTCATTTACTTCAAGAAAACTGTTAGCACCGAAAAGTTCCTTGCTCATCCAATAGGAGCTGCAATAAACACTTTTCTCTACAAAGGATGGATGATTGATGATGCAATCAAGTGGATCTGTAGAAATATTTTCTACGGTTCTATTGCGAAAGCCATCGAGTGGATTGATACAAACATTGTTGATGGAGCGGTGAACGGAACTGCAAGACTTTCCTTAGCCTGCTGGGACAGATGCAGGAAGATGCAGACTGGAGACCTTATTCACTACCTTACCTACTTTGTAGCAGGTGTAATAGCACTTTCCCTGATCATCTTAGCTGTGTGAGGAGGAGTAGATGGTTCTTCTTAGTATGATACTTTTACCAATTCTGGCAGCACCATTTGCCTGGCTGGGAGAGAAGGTAAATAAGGATATCCCCAAATACCTCTCTCTTACGGTTGGATTTTTCCTTGCACTGTGTACTGCCTATCTGATAGCCAAATATCCCGGTAGTGGTTTTGCCTTTGAGGAGCTTTACAAAATTTATCCGCCCTTTGATTTTAACCTTCACCTTGCAGTTGATGGTATCTCTCTGACTCTACTTGCGATTACTGCCTTTCTCGCAATTACTGTAACACTCTCTTCGTGGAATATAGAGAAACCGGGAGCCTATTTCTTCTTAGTACTGGCTTTCCTTGGTCCTATGGTTGGTGTTTTTGCATCTCTAAACCTTCTCTGGTTCTTTATTTTCTGGGAGTTTACTCTTGTTCCGATGTTCTTTCACATTGGCATCTGGGGGGCAGAAAACAGAATCTACGCTGCAATGAAGTTCTTTATTTATACCCATCTTGCAAGTGTTTTCCTTCTCTTAGGAATTATCGTTCTTTTCTTAAATGCACACACCTTCGACTTTATGAATCTTCTTGGCATTAAACTGGATCCTGGAATAGCCAAGCTTATATGGATACTTATGTTTATAGGTTTTGCAGTGAAAATGCCTGTTGTTCCATTCCACACATGGCTTCCAGATGCTCACGTTCAGGCACCTTCTCCAATTTCCGTTTTTCTTGCTGGACTTCTTCTCAAGATGGGTGCTTACGGTCTTCTCAGATGGGAAATCTTTATGTTGCCACAGGTTTCAAAGTTTTTTGCTCCACTAATGGCGTTTATTGCCGTTCTGACAATCTTCTATGCAGGGTTTAGAGCTCTTGCCGAAGACCATATCAAGAGGATGGTTGCTTACTCAAGTATCAACCACATGGGATTTGTTCTCTTGGGGCTTTCTGCCATAACGGCTGCTGGAATTTCTGCAGCTCTCTATGAGATGGTTGGTCATGCTCTTATTATCTCCATCCTCTTTATGATTGCTGGTTACATTCATCACAAAACCCATACCTGGTATATCTCCGAACTTGGTGGTTTAATGAAGAAGATTCCGGGTCTTATGACCATGTTTGTGATTGGAGTTCTTGCTGCTGTTGGACTTCCTGGAACCGCAGGGTTTGTTGGCGAACTTACTGTAATGGTTGCTGCATTTGACTACTATGGATGGATAATGGTTATTGTTCCCCTTGCCAGTGCTCTCGGTGCTGGATTTTTCATGTGGATGCTCCAGAGAGCAATCTTTGGTCCACTAAGAGAAGCGTTTAAAGAATTGAAGACACTTAAGGAGTTGCCGGCAGTAGAGAATATACCTCTTGCAATGTACATTGCAGCTTTCATCCTGGTTGGTATTGTGCCTTCTATGGTCTTTAACCTTTACAATCCTGTAGTAAATGCCTTTGCACAACTTTTTAAGTAGGGGGTAGCAGGTGAACATTAACTTCTTAGCTGGAACACTGATATTGGCTCTAACAGGAGCATTCCTGCCGGTAATAAACAGGATTTTCAGGATATCTGGTGTCTTGGGAGCAATTATCTCCAGTGTTGGTTATATCCTTGCCGGGTTTCTGATTATGCTTTCGGGAAATGGGAGGAAGCTTCTTTCCTCATTCTTCGTTACGGATAGTGTAACTCAACTGATAGGTATGCTAATTCTGGTTGCATCCTGGATGACAATGTTAGTTGTTTACTGGATTACACAAAGGGATAAATTTATTAACGAACTTGTAGCAGCTCTTCTTATTTCCACTGCAGGAGCTCTCCTTCTTATTTCAAGTACCAACTTTGTTTCTCTCATTATTGCTATGGAACTCATGACTATGCCAACCTATTTGATGGTTCTCTTTTCGTTTGATGAAAAGTCAATGGAAGCTGGCGTCAAGTACTTCTTCAATGGTGCCCTGGCTATTGGAACGATGCTTTTTGGTGTATCACTCCTCTATGCAATTACGGGAAGTTTCAATTTTGAAATTCTTGCAAAAGAACTCTTCAGGGACCCGCTTGTTGCTCTCGCAGCAATCTTTATTTTAGCCGGTTTTGGCTTTAAGTTAACTGCATTTCCATTCCACTTCTGGGGACCAGATGTTTACGATGGTACTTGTCCTGGAGTAGCTGCGCTCCTGACAGGTATATCTAAGAGCGCTGCATTCATCGCTCTTATGAGAGTCGTTTATGAGGCTCTTCCAGCAATTTCTTCCAATCTAACTTTCATTTTTGCTCTCCTTGCAGCAATCACAATGACAGTTGGAAATCTTTTAGCTCTTGCTCAAAAGAGAGTTTCAAGAATCCTTGCTTACTCTTCTGTTGCCCATGCAGGTTATACGCTTATAGCATTTGCTGCTCTTGCTGTTCCTGTTAGTGTAACTGGTATTCTCTATCACTCTGTTGCTTACGTCTTTATGAAAACTGCTGCATTCCTCTGTTTTGCAGTTTTTCTCTATCTCTGGGGTGCAAGAACAATGGATGACTATAAGGGGCTTGGTAAGAGAGAACCTCTTCTTGCTGCTCTTTTCCTGATATTTCTCCTCTCCCTTGCAGGTGTTCCGCCAATGGCCGGATTTATCAGTAAAGTATTTGTTTTTACTTCAGCAGTTAATGCTGGAATGACCTGGCTCGCACTTGTTGGTCTTTTGAACAGTGCTTTTTCTGTTGCATACTATATCTGGATAGCAAAGCAGATGTATCTTGAAGAACCTACGATAGAGAAGCCTCTTAACAATCCTTCTGATAAGAACTTTATCCTTATTCCCCTTGCTGTTATGGCAGTCTTTTTAATCGTTCTCGGTATCTGGGTCAATCCAGTTGTTGACGCTTCAGCTGCTTTTATTTCCAAAATTGGATTTTAACTGTCAGGTTGGATTGAAAGGTCTCCTCGTGAGGAGACCTTTTTTACTGGTAGTCTATCCCAAATTCACCCCCCTGAACCATTAATTTTAAATAGCTGGTTTATAATTCCATAATGAAAAAAACAACAAGGAGATAGTGTGGATACGTATATAAGGGATATCTATTCCCTGCCTGTTGGGAGTCCGTTTGAAGGCTATTTTGTTATTGAACATGTCGAGATTAAGAAACACAGGACAGGAGAACCTTATCTGAGACTTGTTTTATCCGATAAAACAGGAACGGTTCCTGTTCTCTGGTGGAAGCCTCCAAAGGATGTTGATCTGGCTATTTTTAAGAAAGGAGATGTCGTTTTTGTTTCCGGTCATGTTGAGCATTTTCAGGGAAATGTTCAACCCAAGCTGAAAGAGATAAGAATAGCCAGTCCAGAAGAGTTTGATTCAAAGAAGTTTATCTGTGAGAGCCGTTTTGACATAGAAGAGCAGTTTACCCGTCTTCTTGAGATCATTGATAGTGTGAAAAATCCTTATTTGAAAAAACTTTTAGAAGAATTCTTCTATGATGATTCCTTTGTAGAAAGGTTTCTGAAAGTTCCCGCTGGAAAAACCATTCACCATGCCTGTATAGGTGGTCTTTTAGAACACACACTTGGAGTTGTTGAGATCTGTGAAACGGTAGCTAAGAGGTTTAAGAGTATCCATAGGGATCTCCTTATTTCCGCAGCTATACTCCACGATATCGGAAAAATCCACGAGTATGAGATTAATGTGGCGATTTCAAGAACGACTGAAGGAATTCTTCTCGGACATCTCTATATAAGCTGCGAAATGGTGACTAAGAAAATAGACGAAATAGAAGGATTTCCACACGACCTCAAAGTAAAATTGCTTCACTGCATTCTTTCCCACCATGGGGAATATGAACACGGTTCTCCAAAGAAACCGAAAACTCTTGAAGCAGTAGCTCTTGCTTATGCAGACGCTCTTGATTCAAGAGTAAAAGGTTTTGAGGAACATATAGAGCGAGAACTGGGGAACAATAAGGGCTGGACGAAAAGACACTTTGCTTTTGAAGTTCCTATATTCTTTGATGGAGAATTCAACTACGACTTAGGGGATGAATAATGACTCTTCCTGAAAAGTGGTTACCCTCCTATACCTACGAAGACTATGTGAAGTGGGAAGGAGATTGGGAGCTTATAGAAGGCATTCCTTATGCAATAGCTTCACCCCTTGGAAAACATCAGAAAATTTTAACACTCCTGCTCTACCTGCTTACTTCCCAACTAAGAGAGTGTCCCGCAAACTGTTTTGCCTATCCTGAGCTTGATTGGATAATTAACGAAAAGACAGTAGTTCGTCCGGATATAAGCGTTACGTGTTACGACGTGGAAGATTACATACGTTCAAGACCCGAAATTGTGTTTGAAATTGTTTCCAGATCTTCTTTCCAGAAAGACGAAGAAATAAAATTTCACCTATTTGAAAGAGAAAGAGTTCCTTACTATGTTCTTGTATATCCAAATATTAGAAAGGTCAGGGTTTATAAGCTTGTAAATAACAAGTATCAGATTTTCTTTGATGGCGATAGGGAAGAAGTCGAAATTTTGATAAATGGGAAGTGCAGAATCAGGTTAAAAGTAGAAACTCTATGGGAATGAAGTTTCTGGCAGGAGAGGAAAATGAAGAAAGGATTAACTTATAAGGATGCTGGTGTAGATATAGAAGCTGGAGAAAAGCTTGTTGATAGGATAAAGCCTTTTGCAAAGAGAACCTTTGATAAAAACGTCCTTGCAGGAATAGGAGGTTTTGGGGCAGGGTACCTTATTCCTGAGGGATACAAAAATCCTGTTCTTGTTTCAGGAACAGATGGTGTTGGAACAAAATTAAAAGTAGCACAAGCTGCAAATGTCCACGATACGGTGGGAATAGATCTGGTGGCAATGTGTGTTAACGATATTCTTACAGTTGGAGCAAAACCGCTATTTTTCCTCGATTACTTTGCTACTGGAAAACTCTCCGTTGAGACGGCAACAGACGTTATAAAGGGAATAGCAAAGGGGTGTGAAATCGCCGGTTGTTCTTTGATAGGTGGAGAAACAGCAGAAATGCCGGACTTTTATCCTGAAGGTGAGTACGACCTTGCAGGGTTTGTTGTTGGAATTGTTGAGAGAGAGAAATATATAACGGGAGAGAAAATTCAGCCGGGAGATGTTGTTTTAGGACTTGCATCGTCCGGAATTCATAGCAATGGGTATTCTTTAGTGAGGAAGCTTTTCTTTGAAATACTTGAGCTTAAAATTGATGAATATGTAGAAGAGCTAAATGGAAAAGTTTATGAAGTCCTTTTGACTCCTACAAAGATTTACGTAAAACCTGTTCTAAATCTTCTTGAAGAAGTGGAAGTTAAAGGAATTGCCCACATTACAGGTGGTGGAATCCCTGGAAACCTTGTAAGGATTCTTCCAGAGTCTGTTGACGCTGTTATTAAAAAGGGAACCTGGGAAGTGCTTCCAGTCTTCAGGTTTATTCAGGAGAAGGGGAACGTTTCGGAAGAGGAAATGTTCAAAACCTTTAACATGGGAATTGGGCTCTGTATTGTTGTTTCTCCTGAAGATGCAGAAAAAGCAGAAAAAGTATTAAAAGAGGCTGGAGAAACAGTTTACAGGATAGGTGAGATAAGAAAAGGTATAGGAAAGGTGGTTATTAAATGAAGATTGCGGTTTTAGCATCAGGTAGAGGTTCTAACTTCGAGGCTATCGCCAGAGCTGTTAAGTCTGGAAAGATAGATGGAGAAATAGCTGTTCTTATAGTTGACAGGAAGAATATCGGGGCAATAGAAAGGGCAGAAAGGTTAGGAATTAACTGGATATACGTGGATCCCCATAGCCATCCTTCACGGGAAGATTACGACAGAAAAATTGTTTCTATCTTGAAATATCTGCAGGTTGATCTTGTATGTCTGGCAGGGTATATGAAAATTATTTCAGAAGTTTTTGTGGACAGTTTCCCAAACAGGATAATGAACATTCATCCTGCACTCCTTCCTTCCTTTCCCGGTTTAAAGTCACACGAGAAGGCTCTTCAATATGGAGTGAAGATATCGGGTGCTACAGTTCACTTTGTTGATAAAGGAGTGGATACAGGTCCTATAATAGTCCAGGTTGCAGTACCAGTTTTACCTGATGATACGCCAGAAACTCTCGCCAGCAGGATTCTGCAGTTTGA
Organism: uncultured Desulfurobacterium sp.; assembly: GCA_913055135.1. Lineage (GTDB taxonomy): Bacteria > Aquificota > Aquificia > Desulfurobacteriales > Desulfurobacteriaceae > Desulfurobacterium. Next base: position 7,128 of record CAJXJV010000019.1, read on the forward strand.
ACACAGGATATATCCTCAAGCTGTTAAGTGGTTTGTCGATGGCAGGATAGAGATTAAAGGGAGAAATGTAACAGTAAGAGACGCAGACTATTCTTCTTTACCTGTAGTTCCAGCTTTAGAGGATTTTTGATGGAGTTCGTGAAACTTGAAAACGGATTGAAAGTAATATTTAACCAGGTGGATGAACTTGATATCTTAGCCTGTACAGTCTTTCTACCTGGTGGATCTTCTGTTGAACCAGGCTCAAAAGCGGGAATAACTGTTCTCTCCCTTAAAACGGCATTCAAGAAAAGTCTGAAGAGAGGCTCTCTTGAATTTGCAAAAATTCAGGAGCAGTTTGGCACTCCGTTTGTTTCTGACGTTTCAAACGATTACTCTTTTATCAAGTTTCAGATAGTTCCTGATGGTTTGAAAGAATACATGGAACTTCTTCATGAAGTAATAGAAGAACCGGGATTTACTGAAGAGAGTTTTTCAGTTGAGAAGGAAACCCTTCTGGCAGCTATAAGATCAAGGAAAGAGAATCCTTTTTCCCTTGCCTATGAAAAACTGATGGCTTTAACCTATAGTGGTACCCCTTACGAGAAGTTACCCTATGGGAACGAATCAACTGTTAAACAATTGACACTTGAAGATGTTCGGAGCTGGTTTAAGGAGGTTGTTCTACCGCAAAAGACTCTTTTTTCGTTCTGTGGAAAACTAAAGTCTCAGGAGAAAATCCTTGACCTGCTGGGTGAGTTGAGAACCAAGGAAGAGAAACAGAGTTTTCCATTTATAGAAAAAATAGAAGATACAGAGGAACTGGAAGTAAAGAGAAAAGGATCTTCACAAGTTTTCATTATGGTCTGTGTTAATGCTCCTTCCATTTTTCAGGAGGAATTCATTGATTACAAACTATTTAACACTCTTCTGGGAGAAGGAATAGGTTCTCTTCTATTTCAGGAACTGAGAGAAAAGAGAGGATTTGCTTACTCTACCGGTTCATTCTTTCCATCAAGAAAAAGTACTGGAAGGCTTTTCTTCTACATAGGAACGTCTCCTGAGAAAGAGGAAGAGGTAAAAAAAGCTTTGCTGGAATTAAAAGAGCTTTTACCGGAATTTGTGACTGAAGAGAATGTCAGAAGGGCAAAACAGTTTTTTAGAGGAAACTTTGAGCTGGATCATGAAACGAGAATGAAGAAAGCCTGGTACGCCGGGGTCTGGGAAGTTCTTGGAAAAGGGACTTCATTCGATAAAGAAATCCTTGATTTAGTTGAAAATACTTCTGTTTCCCGTCTCAAAGAAGTTGCTGAAAGAGTAGCTTCGGAACCTTATCATATGGTGGTTGTAAAGGATGGATAGCGTTTTGATTGTTAGTGCCTGTCTTGTTGGTATTAACTGTAAGTACAACGGTGGGAACAACAGGTGTGAGATTCTGGTTGAGGCTTTCAAAAAAGGAAATATAGTACCTCTTTGTCCTGAACAGCTTGGTGGACTTCCAACTCCCAGACCTCCAGCAAAGATTTCTGGAAAAGATGGAAGAGACATTTTAAATGGAACGGGAAAAGTTCTGACAGTTGAAGGTAAACAGAAGGATGTAACTGAAAATTTTCTAAAAGGTGCTTATGAAACTCTATATGCAGCAGAGCTTTTGAGAGATAGAGTTGTTGCCTGCATATTGAAAGAGAAAAGTCCTTCTTGCGGAGTGAAAAAAATCTATAAATTTGAAACCGACCATTTGAAAGAAGGATTGGGAGTGACTGCTGCACTTTTGAGCGAAAAAGGATTTAAAATTATCAGTTCAGATGACATTGAATCCATAGAAAAAATTTTAAGGGAGATTGGATGAGCAAACTACCTGAGCTAAGGATCAAACACTTAAAACCGAAGTATCCAATAATTCAGGGTGGTATGGGTGCAAAAATATCTCTCCATAAACTTGCTGCTGCTGTTGCAAATGCGGGGGGAATAGGCGTTATTTCTGCAGTTCTTCTCCATGAGAAGGATAGATCAAAACCGAAAAAGACTACCTGTAAGGGAATAGAAGTTGAAAAACTCGGTTTGAAACCCTACCACTATGCCCGGGAACTTGCAGATGAGATTAGAAAGGCAAAGGAGTTGGCACCTGATGGAATCATAGGTGTCAACATAATGTACGCTCTTACACACTTTTACGAACTTCTAATGACTGCCATTGATGCAGGGGCTGATCTAATAATTCAGGGAGCAGGTTTTGGTAAGGATGTGTTTAAGATATGTAATCTCTTTGACATACCCCTGATAGAAATTGTTGCTACTCCAAAAGGAGCAATGCTCTCCGAAAGGTTGGGAGCAGCAGCTATAATTGTTGAAAGTGGTGAGGCTGGTGGACATTTAGGAACAAAAGAAAGTCTCTGGGAAATCCTTCCAGGAATAGTGAAAGCTGTAAAGAAGATTCCTGTTATAGCTGCCGGCGGTATCTTTGATGGCAGGGACATGGCGAAAGCTTTTGAACTTGGTGCAAAGGGAGTTCAAATTGCCACAAGATTTATAGCAACCTATGAATGTGATGCTGCTCCAGAATTCAAAGAGTATATAATAAAAGCAAAACCGGAAGATTCTATTTACATAAAGAGCCCTGTTGGTATGCCAGCCCATGCAGTGAGAAATCCTTTTACGGAGAGACTTGAGAAGGAAGGGAAAATACCTCATGCATGTCCTTACAATTGCCTTAAGACCTGTCCGGGTCCTGACTCAATCTACTGTATCGCTGATGTTCTATTAAAATCTGCTGCCGGGAATGTGGAAGAAGGACTTGTGTTCTCTGGAAGTAACGTTGGAAAAGTTGATAGAATGTATCACGTCGATGAACTTATTAAGGAGTTGGTTGAAGAGTGTGAAATGGAACTTGGGAGGAGGAACCTTATCTCTGGAGGTGCTAAATGAGAAAACTTTTACTTTTTCCTTTAGCTTCTATAATTTTCTTTAGCTGTGTTCAGAATCAACAACCCGTTAATACGGAAATATCTCAACTGAAAAAAGAGATAGAGCTTCTCAAAGCAAAAACAGATCTCAATTCAACAAAAGTAACTTCTCTTGAAAATAGAGTTTCCCATGATGAAGACAAAGCGGCAGAGAACGAACAGCAGATTTTTGAACTCAGGAAAAAATTAGAAAAAGTGGAAAAAACAGTTTCTACCATTACTGTACCGTCTCCAGCTATTAAAGAAGAAACAGTACAAAAAGAAAAGCCCCAACCGGTTGTTCAAGTTTCAGATAAGGATCTCTACAAGCAGGCTTTCAACGCAATGGAAGCTGGTGATCTTGAAACCGCAAAATCGATATTTGAAAAGCTTGTTGAGCAATATCCTGATAGCTCTCTGGCAGATAATGCTCTCTATTGGATAGGAGAGATTTACTATTCCCACAACGACTACGAAACGGCAGTAAACTACTTTAATCAGGTTATAGAAAAGTACCCTGACGCAAACAAAGTTCCGGCTGCAATGTTAAAACTTGCTCTCTGTTATAAAGGTATGGGAGAAATAGACAAGGCAAAGGAGATACTTCAGGAAGTTATAAGCAAATACCCCAATACTCCTGAAGCAGGTATAGCAAGAGCCAAACTCATGGAATTGGAGAGATAGATGATAATAGATGATAAAGCGGTAAAAGGGCTTGGTCTTAGGGCTGCCGATCTCTGGTTGAACCTTGAGCTTTCTAAGTTTCGCCCTGATGGTAACTACGATCAGGTTGAGAGTTTCCTTAAACAAAGGTTTAAGGCTGATGAACTAAATCCTCTTCTGTTAACCTTAGGACTCCTTGAAATGGCTCTAATAGAAGATGCTTTAAGGAACAAGTCCTACCTGTCTGAGGAGGAAAGAGAGAAAATCATACAGGAAGTCGTTGAAAGTTTAGCTGAGAAGTTTCCTCAAATTGTTGGGGAAATGGAAAAGATACTTGACGATATCAGTAGTAAAATAAAGAAGTTTAAGCTTCTTGCTGATAAGTACCAAAAGGGAGGAGAGTAAATGTCTAAAAAGGTAAAGTTAGCAATAGTTGGAGTTGGAAATTGTGCAAGTTCTTTAGTTCAGGGTATTTACTACTATCAGAACAAAAAGGAAGAAGAAATTTCTGGGCTTATGCATTACGATATTGGGGGATATAAGCCCTGGGATATAGAAGTGGTTGCAGCTTTTGATATAGACGCCAGGAAAGTCGGTAAAGATGTGAGTAAAGCCATATTTGAGAAGCCTAACTGTACCACAGTCTTTTGTCCTGATATTCCTGAGATGGGTGTTGAAGTACAGATGGGCCCCATAATGGATGGTTTCGCAGAACACATGATTGACTATCCGGAAGATCAGAGGTTCGTTCCAGCTGATAAAGAACCTGTTGATGTTACAAAAGTACTAAAAGAAAGTGGTGCAGAAGTTGTTGTTAACTATCTTCCTGTTGGTTCTGAGGAAGCAACACGTTACTACGCCCAGTGTGCCCTTGAAGCAGGATGTGCCTTCGTGAACTCCATTCCTGTTTTCATTGCTTCTGATGAAGAATGGGCTAAAAAGTTTAAAGAAAAAGGTCTTCCAATTGTTGGAGACGACATAAAATCCCAGGTTGGTGCTACTATCACCCACAGGGTTCTTGCAACCCTCATGAGTGACAGAGGAGTACCAATAGACAGAACCTACCAGCTGAACTTTGGCGGAAATACAGATTTCCTTAACATGTTAGAGAGGAAAAGATTAAAAACAAAGAAAGTCTCAAAGACTGAAGCTGTAAGATCTCTAATTCCTTATCCTGTTGAGGATAACAACATCCATATTGGTCCAAGTGATTACGTTCCGTGGTTGAAGGATAATAAGATAGCCTACATTCGACTTGAAGGCAGACTCTTTGGTGATGTTCCTATGTATATTGAGCTTAAGCTTTCTGTTGAGGATTCACCAAACAGTGCAGGTTCTGCAATAGATGCTATCAGATGTGCCAAGGTTGGATTGGATAGGGGAATAGGAGGACCCCTCTACTCAATCTCCTCATACACTATGAAACATCCACCGATTCAGTATCCTGACTGGAAGGCAAAAGAGTTGGTTGACAGGTTTATAAAAGGGGAAATTGAAAGGTGACTTCTGAAGATAAAAGAGAAATCATCTTTTATCAGTTATGGAACGAAGTTATAAGGAAATCCTCGAAAGGAGCCTTTGATTAGGTTGTTTTAAATCTTTTAAAGTTTTCATAAACATCCGAGTTTGGGAAATTTTTTTCTTTATCGAGGGAAAGAGATTTTGCCAAAAT
>CAJXJV010000020.1 GCA_913055135.1 uncultured Desulfurobacterium sp.
TATGATAGCAGGGAAGATGAAAAAGTGTAATAACCGATCTCTACACATATTCAATGCTGCTCATAGACTCAGTATCTTAAGTTTAATACCAATACCAATTTAAAATTCCCCCTTCGCAACTCTGTATTACCCACATCTTCAAATCAAAATTTCCCCTTCTTTAAACCCCTCTAACTCCCCTTAAAAGGGGAGAATCTAAAAACATTGTGTAATACCAATTTAAAATTCCCCCTTCGCAAGGGGGATACAGAGGGTTCTATGGTAAAGGGGGAATTCTATTTCAGTTTTGGTCTAAAATCTTGCTTATACCCTTGAACGTCAGATCGGGAACAAAAATTGCATTCTCTAAAAATTTCTTCAAAATTTCTGAGTCTCCACCTGTTATTAAAATGGTATCGGTTTCGTAGATTTTGAGTACTTCTTTTATTCCTCCTATTGTTGTTATTAGTATTCCGCTTTCTATACACTCTGTTGTGGATTTGCCGGGAATTTGAAATCTTTGCAAAGTTTCTATTTCTGGTAGTTGAGATGTTTCAAGGTTTAAAGCTTTTGCCATTGTTTTCAGTCCCGGGAAAATAACCCCTCCCTGAAAAACACTATCTCTGACAAGATCTATAACTACTGCTGTTCCAGCGCTTACAACGGTGAAAGATTCTCCAAACTCTAAACCACCACAGGCGTTGGCTATCCTGTCTGCTCCTAAGGTTTCTGGTGTTTTGTAGTCAATCTTTATCGGAAGATTTAAGTTGGCCGAGACAAAGGTTGCATTGGGAAAAATTTTCCGCAAGGCATCGGTTGCCTCTCTAACTACAGAGGATATTCCTACTCTTTTCCAGATGAAGCTTTTCAGTTTTTCAGTTAAAAGTTCTGGATGGCTCAAAAACCTTGGCGTGGGAAGTTTGAAAAGTTGCCAGGCTTTTTCCCCCTCCCAGATGGCAACCTTAGTAAGCGTATTTCCAGCATCTACCAGTAGATCTGCCATGTTAAGTTCTGTATTCTGCGTTTATTTTCACGTAGTCGTATGTTAAATCGCACGTTAGATACTCAAATGTTTCGTTTCCAAGGTTTAGGTTGAGCTTGATAACAATTTCGTCATTCTCTTTCAGGTATTTGAAGACCTCTTCCTCAATGAAATCTGTTCTTTTTCCTTTGAACAGGAGGTGGTTTCCTATGTAAAGTTCAACTTTTTCTTCTTCTATTCCAGTTGATGCTGCTCCAGCTGCGGCAATTATCCTTCCCCAGTTGGGGTCGCAGCCAAAGATTGCGGTTTTGACAAGAGGAGAAAGGGCTATTTTCCTTGCAATCTTTCTTGCCTGTTCCTTAGACTTTGCACCGGTTACATTTATTCTGATAATCTTTGTTGCTCCCTCACCGTCTTTAACTATCTGGTAGGCGAGCTCTTTGAGGACTTCTGTCAGGAGATTTCTAAACTCTTCGTAATTTGAGTCATCGATTACTTTTTCGGACTTTCCGGTTGATAGGAGAAATACGCAGTCGTTTGTGCTCATATCTCCATCAACTGTAATTGCGTTAAAGGAAACGTCAACGGCTTCTTTTAGAGCTCTCTGAAGCGTTTCACTGTTCACTTTTGCATCTGTTGCAACAAATGAGAGCATTGTCGCCATTGCAGGGTCTATCATCCCCGCACCTTTTGCAATTCCACCTACAACAAAACCGTTACCCTCTCTAAAAGAGACCTTCGGAAATGTATCTGTGGTCATTATTGCCCTTGCCGGTTCTTCTTCCCTTGCTTTCCCAAGGTTTTTAACTGCCTCTTCTATTCCTTTTTTTACTCTGTCCATTGGGAGTGGTTCACCGATTACTCCCGTCGATGCTACCAGAAGCTGTCCTTCTTTTCCTGTGAGCTGAGATGCTATTTTTGCCATCTCTTCTGCATCTTTTAATCCCTGTTCTCCGGTGCAAGCGTTGGCATTGCCGCTGTTTGCCACAATACCGCAAACCTTGCCCTTTATGGACTTTGAGAACTTTATTGGAGCTGCCTGAATGTCGTTTGTTGTAAACACAGCAGCAAAGTTTGAAGGTTCATCTGTAACTATGACAAGCGTATCTGGTCTATCAATTTTCTTTTCTGTCTTTTTGATTCCTCCAAAGCCTGTTCCACAGGTTATTCCCGGAACCTCTGCTATTCCTTTCTTCATACTCTTCTCCTGTGAAAAGTGTTAGCATAAAAAAGTGTTAGTGATGGTGTTAGTGTAAAAAAAGAGTTGTTGCTTGGGTTACAATATAGCACAATTTGGTGAAATTGGTTAAGGAACTAAGAGGCATGCGATTTAAGAAACCGAAAGAGTTGGTTGCTGAAAGGCTGAAGAAAGCAGGTTTTAGAAAACCGAAGTTGCTTTTTCATCCAAAGAGAGGAGATATTTTTAACCGTATTTCTTATGGTTTGGTGAAAGGAAACCTTGGAGTTTTCACCGAAAAAGAAATAGGAGAGAAAATACTTCCAGGACGCAAAGTAGATGAATGCTGTGGGATAGAACTTCTTGCCCTTATGGGAGAAGAGGAGGCTGATTCGGCGATAGTCAGGGGAAGAAAGGGTGTTGTTGACTTTAGCGATATTAGATTTGAGTATCCTACCTTTGCGGTTGACCTTTCTCTCTACGAAAGGCTTCTGCCAAGAGAAAAGAAGAGCCTTTTGAATCAGATTGAGATAACGTATGGTGTGGTAAAGGATTTCTTTACTCCTGAAAACTTTGTTGTCACTTCTGTTGGTGATGATGCAAGGAAGGATCTTGAAAAGTTTTTCACTCCTTATGTGCCTTTTCTTCTCCTTAATAAGCCTGAGAAGAAAAACGTTATTGTTCTTGATCCCCATGGAGATAAGGAGTTTACCCACGAGGAGATTACACCGGATACGTTGATTGTTGTAGGAGGTATTGTTGATAGTGGTGAAAGAATGGTAGGAGCTACCGGTGAGATATTTCCAGATGCAAAACACAGGAGGATTTCATACAGAGGGAGTACAGAGCTTGTTCCGGATAGGATAAATGATATCGTTAAGATTATCTGCCAGTACCTGACGGAGGATATTTCCCTATCTGAGGTTGTAAAGCGGAACATTACTAGAACTGCAAAACTGAAGTGGCTCAGGAAAGCACTTGAAGAGTCTGTTGTTAGGTTTCTTGTGAATGGAGAAACCTTGAGGGGAATTCCTGAAAAACTTTACAACCAGTGGAGAGAAAAATTTGATCTGACTGATTTTCACTTTAAGAAAGGAGCCAAACATATTGGAGGATTTTTGGTTTTTAGAGATTCAATTTTTGATAGGGTAACAGGTAAGGAAAAGAGAAGAGGGAAAGAGATATTTCTTTTAGAGGAGTTAAGAGATGAGGATGTTGTCAAGATCTATTCTTGAAACCATAGGGAATACACCTCTTTTGAAGGTTGAAATTGAAGGTGTGGAACTCTTCCTGAAGCTTGAGATGTTCAATCCCGGCGGTTCGATTAAGGATAGAGTCGCCCTTGCAATTATTGAGGATGGAGAGAAAAGAGGGAAACTGACTCCAGAAAAGACGGTTATTGAAGCAACCAGTGGGAATACAGGGATAGGGCTTGCTCTGGTGTGTGCTGCAAAGGGTTACAGGTGCGTTATTGTCATGCCTGAGAATATGAGTGATGAAAGAAAGAAAATACTGAAGGCTTATGGTGCAGAGCTTATTCTCACACCAGCAGAGGAAGGAATACCGGGTGCTGTCAGGAAGGTTAAAGAGCTCCTTGAAAAAGAGCCTGACAGGTACTTTCCAGCGAGACAGTTTGAAAATCCTGTGAATCCACAGGTTCACTACGAAACAACTGCACCTGAAATCCTGGAGCAAATGGGAGTTTTTCCAGAGGTTTTTGTTGCAGGGGTTGGGACAGGAGGAACTCTCACAGGAATTGGCAAAAGGTTCAAAGAGGTAAATCCTGAATGTCTTGTTGTCGCAGTTGAACCAGGAACTTGCGCCGTTATTTCCGGGAAGCCTCCTGGAGCTCACAAGATTCAAGGAATAGGAGCTGGATTTATACCTGAGATCTTAGATGTTGGGCTTATAGACAGAGTAGAAACTATTTCCTTTGAAGAAGCGAAAAAGTACTCAAAGCTTCTTGCATCACAGTTTGGAATTCTTTCAGGTATATCGGCAGGAGCGAACGTTGCCGGAGCTCTGAGAGTTGCAAAGGAGACTGGAAAGAAGAGAAGGGTAGTTACGGTTCTTCCTGATACAGGAGAGAGATACCTTAGTACTGATCTTTTTGATTGAGAAGGTTGGAAGATTAGAGGGTTGGAAGGTTAGAAAGGAAGTCTGGAAGGAATTTTGATATCTCCTGAGTAAACTTCAGCTCAGGCTTTTCTTTCATCAGTTCAATAATTGTTCTTAAGTTCAGTGAAACAATGAAACCATCGTCTGTTTCAGATATCTTGAGGAACGGCTTGTCTATCATTATTTTAAAAAGCTCTTCTCTGTAAGAGCTGTCAACCTTAAAAGTCATTACTCCATGTTCAACCACAGAGAGGTGACCCATTCCGACAACACGCTCGATCAAGCTTCTGTCATCCTCTTCTGAATATCTACAGAGGAGCTCATCTAAAGGCAGCCCGGAGTAGCAAACCCGAGCTGCAGTAGCAACTGTTTTAAGCATGTTTTCTGTATGGGATAGGAGAGTTATTCCCATTAATACTTGTCTCCATACTTGGCTATAAATTTCTCCACTCTTCCTCTTACAACCTTTTGCTTCTGGCTACCTGTAAAGAAAGGATGGCACTGGTTGCAAACTTCAACCTTGATCTCAGGAAACTTTGTTGATCTTGTTACCCATGTGTTACCACATGCACAAATTACTCTTGTTTCTCTGTATTCTGGATGAATTCCCTTTTTCATATGAACAACCTCCTGATATAATTCCAATCGGCTTTGCGTTAGTGAAGTTTAGTTTAGAGAGCCAAGGGTGTCAAGTGGAGCTTGTTAACCTTCTTGATGTGTCAATTCAATTCATAAAGTCTCATCCAGAACTTGCCTGTTTTTCACTCTTTCTATGGGCATTTTTGGAAACAGGATTGCTCTTAGGGTTAATTCTGCCTGCTGAGAAAATACTCATAGTTGGCGGTATTCTTGTTTCAAAAGGTGTTATCTCCCCCGTGAGTTTCTTTTTCTGTGGAACCTTGGGAACTTTTTTAGGTTATACAGCAACCTATTTTATTGGTTACTACATAGGAGAAGAGGTTTTAGAGAAGAACCTGCAAAGGTTAAGACTTAGCAGAGAGGATTTTATTAAGACAAAGCGGTTTGTTGAGAGCAAAGGGGAAATGTCTCTTGTATTTGGGAGGTTTATCCCTGTTGTTAGACCCCTGTTACCTCTTCTTATAGGAGCTTTTAGACCACCACTCAAAAAATTTACCTTGTTTAATTTTTTAGGCGCTATTTTGTGGATCTCTTCCTATGTTCTGATGGGGAACTTGCTTGGTGAGCTGATATCATTTATCATTACTCATAAAATACCGGGCATTGCCCTAACGGTTGTACTCTTCTTATTCTATCTTGCCTGGAGAAAGTATGGAAAGAATAAAAAACTGTTTTGAAAAGCTTGAAGCAAAGGGAGAGAAGCCGTTAATTGTCTACGCTACAGCCTGTGATCCAAACTGTTCTAAGTCCTTAGAGATTTTTAGACTGATACTGAAGTATGCAGATATGGTAGAGATAGGCATGCCTTTCTCGGATCCCTTGGCTGATGGTCCCACAATCCAGAAAGCCCATGAAAGAGCACTTGCTGCCGGAACAAATACCCAAAAGGTTCTTGAACTTGTAAAGAAAATTAGGGATTTTGAGAGTGAGAAACCTTTGATTCTTATGGGTTACTACAATCCAATATTTGTTTACGGTGAGGAGAAATTTATCAGGGATGCATTTCAGGCAGGTGTTGATGGATTCATAGTTCCAGACCTTCCTCCAGAGGAAGGAGAGGATTTTGCCAGAAAGGTTAAATCCATGAAGCTTTCTCCCATCTTTCTGGCGGCTCCTACAAGTACAGATGATAGAATAAAAAGGATAGGAGAAGTAACGGGAGAGTTTATCTACTACGTTTCGGTTACAGGAATTACAGGAGAAAGGGAGGAGTTAGCCTACAGGGAAATAGAAAGAGATATTGAAAGGGTAAAGAGAATTACCGGCAAAAAAACCGTAGTTGGTTTTGGAATTTCCCGTGGAAAACACATAAAAGAGATGTATAATAGTCCTGATGGGTTTGTAGTTGGTAGTGCTGTAGTTAAAAGGATAGAGCAAGAAGACTATAAAAATCTTGAATCTCTCTTAGAAGAGCTTAAGGCAGCAACAAAACTTTCTTAATGTTGGAGGAAAAATGTTTGGTATTGGTACTCAGGAGCTTATTATAATTCTTGTGATTGCTCTTCTCATTTTTGGTCCAAAGAAGTTACCTGAACTTGCCAGATCCACAGGAAAGGCGATTAACGAGTTTAGAAAAGCATCTTCGGGTCTCTTAGACGAAGAAGAAAAAAAGGAGAAAGAGCAGGAAAAAACAGTTGTAGCTGAAGCTCAGAAAAAAGAGGAAGTGGAAAAAATAAAAGTTAAGGAATAAAGTCTCGAACATGTCAAAAAGAACAGTTATTCCAGAAGAAGAATTACCGGTAACTGAACATATTGAAGAGCTCAGGCAGAGAATTTTTAAATCAATAATAGCACTTGTAGTGGGCTTTTTGATTGCCTGGCCTTTTAGGAAGGATATTCTTCTCTTCTTAGAGAAACCTCTTCCTGAAGATTTAAGAGGTAAGCTAATCTTCCTTTCTCCTCCGGAGGCATTCTTTACAGCTTTAAAGGTTTCTTTCTTTGCAGGAGTTCTAATTGCTCTTCCTTTTGTTCTCTATCAGGCATGGAAGTTTATAGAGCCTGGGCTTTACGAACATGAAAAGAAATTCATTCTTCCTTTTATCTTTTTCTCGCTGCTGTTCTTCTTTGGTGGAGCATCTTTTGCTTACTTTGTAATTCTGCCGTTTGGTTTGAGATTTCTCCTTGGATTTATGGGAGATCTTCTGACGCCTCAAATTACCGTTGGTAGCTATATTTCATTTGTTATCCAGATGATACTTGCATTTGGTTTTGTTTTCCTCCTTCCAGTTGTTGTATGGTTGCTTTCAAAGCTTGGAGTCATAAATTACAGGATGTTAGAAAATAATAGAAAGTATGCTATACTGTTTATATTTGTAATAGCAGCGGTTTTAACTCCTCCCGATATATTTTCCCAGGTTATGATGGCTTTGCCTCTTTTAGGTCTTTACGAACTCAGCATATGGATAGCAAAAATTACGGGAAGGGAAGAGAAGTAAATAATCCAACAGTAGAAAACCAAATCTGGAGGAAATCCTGTAATGGCGGAAAATACACTGGAGGGCTTAACTATTGACCAACTCCAGAAAATGAGCATTTTTGATCTAAGAAAGATTGCCAAATCCTTGGGAATTGAAGTTAAGTCGGCGAAAAAACAGGAGTTTATAAGAAGAATTCTCGAAAAGGATGCAGAGAGAAGAGGGGCAATTTTCAGAGTCGGAGTTCTTGAAGTTCTTCCGGATGGATTTGGTTTTCTTCGTTCGCCGGAAAACAACTACCTTCCAAGTTCTAACGATGTCTATGTATCTCCTTCTCAAATAAGGAGGTTCGGTCTCAGAACGGGGGACACTATTGCAGGTGAAGTTAGACCTCCAAAAGAAGGTGAGAAGTACTTTGCCCTTCTAAAGGTTGATGCAATAAACTGGGAATCTCCTGAAATAGCAAAGACAAGACCTCAATTTGATCAGCTTACACCGCTTCATCCGACCGAGAGGTTCAGGCTTGAACACGATCCGTCGGAGCTTTCTACAAGGGTTGTTGATCTGATTACTCCTGTTGGAAAGGGACAGAGGGGACTGGTTGTCGCTCCTCCGAGAGCTGGAAAGACGGTTCTCCTCCAGAAAATGGCGAACGCTATAAAGACCAACTATCCGGATACTTATCTTATAATTCTCCTTATTGATGAAAGACCTGAAGAAGTTACAGATATGAAAAGAAATACCTTAGCGGATGAAGTTATAAGTTCAACTTTCGATGAGCCGCCGGAGAGACATGCTCAGGTTGCAGAAATTGTCATAGAGAAAGCAAAGAGGCTTGTTGAGCACAAAAAGCACGTTGTAATTCTTCTTGACTCCTTGACAAGGCTTGCAAGGGCTTACAACACTCTAACTCCTCCAAGTGGAAAGATTCTTTCAGGTGGTATTGATGCCCATGCTTTCCACAAGCCCAAGAGGTTCTTTGGTGCTGCCCGGAACATAGAAGAGGGAGGAAGTCTTACAATTATAGCGACAGCTCTTGTGGAAACCGGTAGCCGTATGGACGATGTTATATTTGAAGAATTTAAGGGAACCGGTAATATGGAGATTGTCCTTGACAGACAGCTTGTTGAGAGAAGGATATTCCCTGCAATAAATATTCAGAAGTCGGGAACAAGAAAAGAGGAACTTCTTCTCTCCGACTGGGAACTTAACAGAATCTGGATACTTAGAAGACTTTTTACATCTATGTCCCCTGTGGAGGCGATGGAGTTTCTCCTTGAAAAACTTAGAAAGTATAAGACAAATGAAGACTTCCTGAAGGCGATGAACGCATGAAGGAGCTTATATACTACTCTTTTCTTGAAAGCGCAGACCTGAAGAGGGCTTTTGTAGAGGAAAACAGGGAAAAGATATACTCTGTTTTCTTAGAAATTGCAAAGAGGATAAAAGAGGGGAAAAAGATACTTCTCTGTGGTAACGGAGGTTCTGCTGCTGATTGTCAACACATAGCTGCTGAACTTGTGGGCAGGTTTGAAATGGAGAGGAGAGCTCTTCCTGCCATCGCTCTTACAACAGACACTTCTATTCTTACGGCTGTTGGAAATGATTACTCATTTGATAAAATATTCGAAAGACAGGTAGAAGCGCTGGGTAAGGAAGGGGACGTGCTTATAGGAATAAGCACAAGCGGGAATTCAAGGAACGTAACTAATGCTGTAAAGAGAGCAAGAGAGTTGGGGCTTCTGACTGTAGGCTTTTCTGGTAAAGATGGGGGTGAGTTATCAAAGGTAGCTGATCACTGTTTTGTGGTTAAGAGTTTTTCAACCCCAAGAATCCAGGAAGTTCACATAACCCTCGGTCATATTCTCTGTGATTTCATCGAGAAGTATCTCTATTCCTATGACAACTATTTCCCTCCCGTTGGGGAGGGGTGTCAGTAGTAGTCTATTCTAAAAACAGAAAATCCTGTTAAAATTCCCAAACTTGATTTTTACAATTTTTGAAAACTAATTCGGGAGGTTTTCATTATGAAAATAGGGAAAGCTATAAGAATGGAGAGACTCATCAACAGAGAAACGGGAAATACTGTAATAATTCCGATGGATCATGGTGTTTCTATGGGTCCAATTCCGGGAATAATAGACATCAGGGAGTCCATAGATAGAGTTGCAAACGGTGGAGCCAATGCAGTTATAATCCATAAAGGTCTTGTAAGGCATGGTCACAGAAAAAGGGGTAAAGACGTTGGATTGATTGTTCATATGTCAGCAAGTACTTCTCTTTCTCCCAAGCCAAATACAAAAGTTCTTGTCTGTACCGTAGAAGAAGCCATAAAACTTGGAGCAGACGGAGTTTCAATTCATGTTAACTTAGGGGACGTTAACGAAGATAAGATGCTTGAAGATTTTGGAAGAGTTTCTGAAAGCTGTCTTGAATGGGGAATGCCGTTAATAGCAATGATGTATGCAAGAGGAGAGCATATAAAAGACCAGTTTGATCCAGAAGTAGTTGCTCACTGTGCAAGGGTTGCAGCCGAACTTGGAGCTGACATTGTAAAGGTTGCCTATACGGGGGATCCTGAATCATTCAGAAAAGTGACGGAGGGTTGTCCCATTCCAGTGGTTATAGCCGGTGGTCCAAAGATGAGCAACGATATGGAAATACTTGAAATGGTCGAAGGAGCTATGAGGGCTGGAGCTAAAGGTGTTTCCATCGGAAGAAATGCCTTCCAGCATGAAAATCCAGAAAAGATAGTAAGAGCAATTGCTGCTATAGTTCACGAAGGAAAGTCTGCAAAAGAAGCTGCTGAGTACTTGAAGTAAGTGTTATAAATTCTCCCTTTGAACCCCCTGTATCCCCCTTGCGAAGGGGGAATTTTAAATTGGTATTGGTATAACTCCTCTTGGAAAGGGGAGAATCTACTGAATCTGGTAGAATAAAAACATCATGAAAAAATCGAAGGAAATAACGTTTGAAAAACTGTGGAATTTGCTAATACTTTTATTGGTAGGAGAAGTTAGCACTGCATTTCATTATGGAAGTGAGAAAGCTGGATGGTTATTACTGGGATTCGTAGCAATTGTTGTTATTCTTATTGCTATAGGTTTGGTTTCTATAAAACTTGAGTTGGAGGAATGAAATGTTTGCGTTGTTTATAGCTTTTCTCTCAATTCTATTGGTTGCCTTGCTTGGACTTTTTATAGCTTTTTACAATCCCAAGAGGCCGGCAAAACAGCATTAAACTTAATCTTCTAACCATCCAACCTTCTGGTTGTCCAGGCTTCTATCACTCAGATTCTTTGTTCTGCTCGGAACAATAGGTTCTTTAGCTCAGATCAAAACAGATTGTTTTAATCTCTGTCATCTCCTCTATTGCAAAATGAGGTCCTTCTCTTCCTATTCCGCTCTCTTTCACTCCACCATAAGGCATTTGATCAACTCTGAATGTTGGAATCTCGTTTACCATGATTCCACCACATTCCACTTCTTCACTAAACTTAAAGGCGTTTTTCAGGTTGTTCGTGAATATTCCAGCCTGGAGACCGTAAGGAGAGTTATTTACCTGTTTTATTCCCTCTTCAACGGAAGAGACTTTATTTACAACAATTACAGGTCCAAAAACTTCCTTTTTAAACAGTTTGGCATCTTCAGGAACGTTTGTAACAATAGTTGGTTCAATCAATGTATCTGATATTCTATTTCCGCCATATACAACTTTTGCTCCGCGTTCCTTAGCCTCTTCTATCCATTTCATTATCCTGTCTGCAGCGGTTTTATCGATTACAGGTCCCATGTCGGTATCCGATTTCCTTGGATCTCCCACTTTTAGTGTTTTTGAAAAGTCTATGATTTCGTTAACGAAACTATCAAACAATTTTTCATGGACGAATACCCTTTGAACGGAGATGCAGACCTGTCCGGCAAGGGCAAAACCACCTCTTGCAACTTTTTCGGCTATTTCTTTGAGCCTATAGTCCTGATCTTCATCTATGTAAACACCTGCATTTGAGCCAAGTTCCATTGCATACTTTTTAAGTCCGCCTCTACTCATAATGATTTTCCCGGTTTCAACACTTCCCGTAAATGTAATCATTCTAACGTCTTTGCTCCTGACAAGAGCATCTCCTGCCTCTTCTCCATATCCTGTTACAACGTTAACCGCTTCAGGAGGAAATCCAGCTTCTATGAAAGCTTCAGCGAGTTTAATAACTGTCAGTGATGTGTTTTCAGAAGGTTTTATGATGACACTGTTCCCTGCTGCAAGTGCAGGAGCCACTTTATGACAGGTGAGGTTTAAAGGAAAGTTAAAAGGTGTTATGCATCCAATAATTCCAAGAGGAACTCTTCTGTAAAATCCTACTTTGTTTTTGATTCCCGGAGCGGCATCAAATGGAACTTCTTCTCCTAAAATTCTCTTTGCTTCTTCTGCAGATAATGTTATTGTATTTACTGCTCTTCCAACTTCTGCCATTGATTCTTTTATGGTTTTTCCAACCTCAAGGGTAAGAATTTCTGCAAACTCTTCCGCTCTCCTTGAAATTATCCTTACGGCTTTTTGAAGGTGCTGATATCTTTCATAAGCTGTCATCTTTTTAATCTTTTCGAACCCTTTTTTTGCGGCTTCTACTGCAAGGTCAACATCCTCTTTTTTTCCTCTTGGAATGGTTCCAACCAAAGAGCCATCATAGGGAAAGTGAATTTCAATCTCTTCCTGCTTGTAGACTTTCTTTCCGGCTATTAACATGTAACCCTTCATTCTATACCCCCAAAAGTAATCTTGCTGCTAAGAATTCAGGAAGTCCTGCTTTCAAAATTGCCTTTGCTGCAGATTTGACGTCGTATTTTACCCTTCTAAAATAAATGGTTTTTTCATCAAGGATTATAAAAGCGGCATCAGGGTTTTTATCCCTGGGTTGTCCCACACTTCCTGGGTTTATTAAATATCTTTCTTTTTCTATCTTGATGATTGATGCTCTGATTCTAACCGGGTTTGCACTTTTGAGTTTGTATGCTGCAGGTAT
>CAJXJV010000021.1 GCA_913055135.1 uncultured Desulfurobacterium sp.
TGCATCTGTAAGTCTTCCGTCATCAAGAATCTGAAGGAGGATGTTAAATACGTCTGGGTGTGCTTTTTCAATCTCGTCAAGGAGGATTACACTGTAAGGCTTACGTCTAACAGCTTCTGTAAGTTGTCCACCCTCTTCATAGCCAACGTATCCTGGAGGTGCACCAATAAGCTTGGAGACTGCATGCTTCTCCATGTATTCGGACATATCAAGTCTGATGATTGCGGTCTCGTCGCCAAAAAGATATTCAGCAAGGGTTTTTGCGAGCTCCGTCTTACCAACACCAGTTGGTCCAAGGAAGAGGAATGAACCGAGTGGTCTGTTTGGTGGCTGGAGTCCAGCTCTTGCACGTCTGATGGCTTCGGAAATTGCTTTGATAGCCCTTTCCTGACCGATAACCCTCTTGTGGAGCTCTTCCTCCATTCTGAGAAGTTTCTGAATCTCTTCTTCCTGAAGTTTGGATGCTGGAATTCCGGTCATTTCAGAGATTACTTCAGCAATGTCTTCAGCTGCTACAACAGGAATGCTTTCACCCTCTTCCTTCATCTTTTCCTGCTTCTCTTCAAGCTCCTTGATCTTAGCTTCAATATCCTTGATCTCTTTCTTCAATCTCGCAGCTTTATCAAATTCTTCATTTTTAACAGCTTCATCAAGCTCAGCCCTCAGCTGGTGAAGTTTCTCTTTGAGCTCAGCAAGTTCTGGAGACATGTAAGTAGCTTCTATCTTCTTCCTTGCACATGCTTCATCAAGAACATCTATAGCCTTATCAGGTAAATATCTACCTTGAATATACTTCTTCGAGAGTTTAACTGCTGCTTCAATTGCATCATCTGTAATCTTAACTTTGTGGTGCTCCTCAAGCTTGGGCTTTAATCCTTTAAGCATCTTAATAGCACTTTCTATGCTTGGTTCATCAACCCATACAGGTGCAAATCTCCTTTCAAGGGCAGGATCTTTCTCAATGTACTTCCTGAATTCATCAACAGTAGTAGCACCGATGACTCTGAATTCACCCCTTGCGAGAGCTGGTTTCATCATGTTTGCAGCATCCATTGAACCTTCTGCCGCACCCGCTCCAACAACAGTGTGGAGCTCATCAAGAAAGAGAATGATATTTCCCTCATTTTTAACTGCATCAAGAACCTGTTTGAGTCTTTCCTCAAATTCACCGCGGTACTTTGTACCTGCAACAAGGGCTGCCATATCAAGAGCAACAATCCTCTTATCCTTCAGCTCATCTGGAACTTCGCCATTTGCAATCCTCTGAGCAACACCTTCAACAATTGCAGTTTTACCAACGCCTGCTGGACCGACAAGAACGGGATTGTTCTTTGTCCTCCTTGAAAGAATTTGAATAACCCTCTTGATTTCGTTTTCTCTGTCAATAACTGGGTCGAGTTTACCTTCCTCTGCAAGACCTGTAAGGTCTATTCCAAACTTCCTTAAAATTTCAGGAAGCTGCTTTCCACCTCTCTTAGCTTTCGCACCAATTTCCCTTGAAACTTTTGCTTTACCTTCTCTGTACTTCTTAACAGCATTCCACGCTTCCTCTTTCTCAAGACCAAACTTGAGAAGAATCCTATAAGCCATGCTCTCAGGAACTTCATAAAATGCCAAGAAAAGATGTTCAAGATCAACACTCCTTGCTTTCATCTGACGGGCAATATCAATTGCCGCATCAAAGACCTTCTTCATTGTTGGAGTAATGTAGATTTCTTCATAACCGGTATAGCTTGATGGAAGTCCAAGCCTTCCTACCCTATCAACCTGTTCTCTGATAAACTTCTTAGCTCTCATAGGGTCATAACCTGCAAGTGTGAAGATATCAAGAACTGGAGAACCTGGCAGTTCTACCATTGCAAGTAAAAGGTGTTCTGCATCTACATATCTCTCACCAAGCTGCCTTGCAATTTCTTGAGAAAGGAGTATTGCATCCTTTGCTCTTCCACTTAAGATATCCCAGATGTTCATCTCTTCCCTCCTATTTTGTTTGATTTATCTTTCAAGAATGCTGAGGAGCTTTTCAGCATCGAGCTCCTCAAACTTCATCTCCTTTAAAAGAGAGATAAGCAATTTCCTTGCAGTATCGTCAAGCTGCTCTGCAAGTGTAGTAAAAAGTCTCTCAAGATCATCTTCAAGCTTGAGTATAAGATGAGTTCCTGCAACGTTAACACCTCTTTCCCTGGTCAGAGAAACTATCCTTTTAACCCTGATCAGATCTCTCTCTGAATAGAGCCTGGTTCTTCCCTCCGTTCTTGAAGGCTTTATAAGCCCTTCATTTTCATAAAATCTAAGAGTTTGCGGATGAACTCCTGCAATCTTTGCAACGATGCTAATCATGTAAACTGGCGTATCCTTGTCAATCACCGCCCGTTCTCCTTAATCTTTACAAAAGAAATTAAGTCACTTTCAGTATTTCGTCAACTTTTTTACAAAAATATTTTAACCAAACCGACCATGCCCCATGATGATTATGATTTTGTTCTGTCCAGACAGCTTGATGAGGAAAGGGAAAACCAGCTAAACAGCATTAGAAAGCTAAAATGGATACCTTATAGGTATGCCTCGTTATATCATAGAGAAGAGAGAGAAAGAAAAGCAGGAGAAATACTAAGCCTTCAGAAGATCAATAAGGTAACGTGTTAACGTTCACATTTTCTTTGATCCACTCTATGTAAGCTGGAATCCCCTCTTCTATCTGTGTTTTCGGATACCAGTTTAAAACTTCTTTTGTCTCTGTAAGGTCAGCCTCTGTGTAGTTCTGATAGAACTCGTAAGGATTGTCAAAGTATTCAACTTCAACATCTACGCCGAGAGTCTTTCTGATTATGTCAACAACTTCATTAAAGCTTCTGGCTCTCCCCGTCCCGACGTTTACAATTCCGCTTTTATCTGTTTCAAAACCTTTTATGTTTGCTTCTACACAATCCATAACATAGACAAAATCCCTCTTCTGTTCTCCCCACTTAAAAAGTCTTGGTTTTTTTCCTTTCAGTATCTGAACTGTTAACTGGAGAACCATACTTGCCATCTTTCCCTTGTACGTTTCCCTTGGACCATAAACATTAAAATATCTGAGACCAACAACACCTATAGACGGGTTTTCTCTCATAAATCTATAGGCAACCATGTCCATGGCATACTTTGAAAAACCGTAAATGTTTTCGGGTAAAAGCTCCTGATTAACTCTCATTGGAGCAGATCCATTTCCATAGACCGCAGCAGATGAAGCATAAACTACTTTTGCTTTACTCTCTCTCGCCACGTTTAGAATATCTTTAAACGCCTCACAGTTAACTTCCATCATTTTTCTCTGATTCATATCTGTCGTATCAACATTTGCAGCCTGATGGAAGATAACGTCAAAATTGTACTTCCTGAGCTTTTCTACTGTCTCTGGCTCTGCGATTGAACCTGTGATGATTTCACCCTCAAATCCAATCAAGTTCTTGAAATGACCGGAAGAGAAATCATCAAGAACAAATATTTCCGCATTCTTGTATCTTTTCTGGAGCTCCAGTGCCAGATTAGAACCTATAAAACCTGCTCCTCCAGTAACAAGTGCTCTCATTCTCCAATCTCTCCCTTCAGGTGAGTTTCGTAACCCTGCTTTTTAAAGAAATCTGCAAGAGCTTGAGCATACTTCTTTGCAAGTCCCCACTTGTAAAAAGCTGCGTATGTAGAGGACTCAACAAGCTCGTCGCCTTCAAAGATAACTACCGAAACACCCCAAACAAATTTCCTCATGTTCTCGTCCTTATAGATCTTCTGAACGAAAACATCACAGATTTTAGCTGGCTCTCCTACGATTTCCGAAAACTCCTCAGGAGATTTTCCCAGTGCATCTGCCATCAGCTCTTTGAAAAAATCCTCAGCCACTTCATCCCCCAGATTACTTTTCAACAATGCTCTCTTTTACCTTCATACCAAAGTGTCTTCCAGGTTCTTCTGTATAGACAAGTACTTCATCTCCTTCTTTGAGATCCACAACTGAAATTGGCGTTCCATCGGGTGCTGTTAACCTGATTGTTTCAGCATTCTGCAAGATACCAGCTACCTTTTTTCCATCTTTCGTTTCTGCCTCTATCAGAAGCATTGGTCTTCTCTCAACCTTAGCTCTACCAACATAGGCGATCCTGCCTTCACCCTTGTAGTTATAAATCATTATCTCGTCACCACTCTCAATCTCTGAAAGGTATTTGGTTCTACCGTTTGGAAGTCTAACGTACATGTGAACAGCACCGGCATTAACTCTGAAAGGTCTCGCAGCAACGTATGGATTTGATTCAGTTTCCGCGTGGACAAGGAACATTCCAGCCGATGAATTACCCACAAGAGCTCCTTCTCCCCTTGTCATGTTTGAACAGGTGTCTATACAGACTCTATCACACATTCCCAGAGGCTTTACCCTCTTTATCTTCGCAACTTCCAACTTCACACTCTCACCTGCAAGGTTTATTGCCTCTCCAGCAGCCTTTATTTCGTTTACATCTTCAGTATCAAGAACAACACCTTTTACACCCTTTTCAAGAATCGTAATTGCAGTCTTCGCCTCTTCTGCATTCCTTACCCAGGCATAAACGTTATCACCCTGAGCAAGGAGGTTTTCAAGAGGAATAATGGTCCAGTCTGTTGTTTTAACGATAACGTTTTTTCCCTGCTTTAGAAGCTCTGCTGCCCTTTCTTCATCCTCTTTGCCTTTTATCTCAACAATAACGAACTCTTCACTCAGCCTATAATCCCCATCAGGAGCTATAGTCTTAACCTTTGCTAACTGCTTTACTTTCTTACTCTCAGGTTTATCTAAGAGAAGAGCAAAAATCCCTGATTCCAGAGCAGCTGTAACAACTTTTTTATTATTGGCATCCTTCACATAGACGATAAGGTGCTTTTTCATTTCACTTCCCTCCTATTAAAACCTTTAGAAGTCAAAAAGTAACCATAATGAAATAACAAGAACAAAGAGAAACCACCATTCCATTTAGTACATCCTCTCCCCAAAAATAGCAGTTCCAATTCTAACAATTGTTGCCCCTTCCTCCACAGCCACTTCAAAATCGTGGGACATTCCCATCGAGAGATGAGGAAGATTTACCCCAAGAGCATCCTCAAGATTATCCCTTATTTCTCTCAATTTTCTAAAGTAAGGTCTTACAAGTTCCAGATCTTCAAAGTAAGGTGGAACAGTCATTAACCCTTCAAGTTTCAAGTGTTCAAGGCTTAACACATATTTTGCCAGCTCAAGAGCTTCTTCTGGAGAGCAACCATGTTTTGTCTCCTCAGGAGAGAGCTTAACCTCTATGAAAACTCTCATCTTCTTTCCTACCTTAGAGAGTCTCTTTTCCAGTTCATCTGCAAGTTCTTTTGAGTCGAGAGACTCAACAACATCAAAGAGGTTTACAGCATACTTAACTTTGTTCCTCTGAAGATGTCCAATCATGTGCCATTCAATTGAAAGATCAGAAAGTAGAGGTATCTTATCCCTTGCTTCCTGAACTCTGTTCTCACCAAAAAGCCTGATTCCCGCTTCAAAAACTTCTCTGATTTCTTCTGGAGTCCTTGTCTTTGAAGCTGCAAGGATAGAAACTTCTCCGGGATCTCTGCCCGCTCTCTCACAGGCTCTTTCTATTCGTTCTTTAATTTTTTGAACGTTCTCTCTAGCCCCCATCTTCAAGCCTCTCGTAAACTTCATCTGCAAAGAACCAGAGGTCGTCGCTGAACTCTGATTCAGAATTATTAATGAAATCATCAAGCGTAGATAGTTTCTTCTCTTTGTAGTACTGGTAGCTTGAAGCTATAAACCCCTCTTTTAAAAAATCACCTTCTCCATCAAATCGATAAACCTCAATTTCAACAAACTTGTTTACCCCTGAATCAAAACAGAGCTTAGAAACTGTTTTCCAGAAGTTAAAATTTGACTTTTTCAAGATAAGCCTTGTTTTTCTCCCTCTTACTGGTTCTCCATCCCTGTAGAAAAACTGGTATTTAAACCTTATTTTCAATCCCACACCATCAGAAGTTTTCAAAACTTCAAATGAGGAAACATCAACAGGTAGAAGTTTCACGTAATATCCAATCCTTTCAGAGATTGGAGACGAATACTTCGCTCCATTGAAGATGTCTATCAGGTGATTTATTTCTTCTTCCAGAGAGGCAATGTCTAAATCTCTTACCTCTGACTCTTCAAATTCCGAATTACTCCAGAAATAACTTTCGTATAAGACTCTACCATTTTCATCAATAAGAACAGCCTCTCCAGGTAAAACTTTTAGAGTTTTTCCATCTTCAGAGTAGAGTTTAAGGGGTCTATTTAGAGAAGCAATCCTAAAAATCACATTTTCAACATGAACATTCTCTCTTTTCACTGCAATAGGTGTTCCCTTACACCAGCCAAAAACCTTATCTCCTTCCTCCTTTCCTAAGAGAATAGCACTGTTTTCCTCTAAGGAGATAAAGCCGTTATCTGTCTCTGCTTTACATGGGGAAGTTACAACAGCAACTTTTAGTTCAACCTGTCCTGTTGTTGTATATTCAGGAAGTGAACATTCGGTGTAGTCAAGGTTTATCCAACCTTTGCTAATCTTTCCCCAGAAGGAATACTTATTGAAAAGCGTCTCCGTCTCACCACCATTTATGGTTCTAACAATTTCACCATCCGGAAAATTCCTAACAGAAACCGCATCAATCAGAACCTTTAACTCCTGAGAGAAGGAGGTAAGGGGAATCATAATAAAGATAAGAACGAAAAGTAGACGGTTCATTCACTCTCCCTTTTCACAAACATTATTGCTTCAGCTTCTGCAATCTTCTTCCCATCAGAAATTCTAACCATTTGAGCCCTTGTTATCTTTATTCTCTTTCTATCTTCCTTGATTTCAGCCGTTACCTCTACTTCCTCACCGACAAAAAGAGGATTATAAAATCTAACAGCTATCTTACCAGTAAGAAATCGCTCCTCATAATTCTGAAGATATGCCATGGCTTCATCGAGGATTAGAGAAATAATTCCACCATGAATTACATTGTCGTAGCCCTGATAGTACTTTTCAAGAGAAAAACGGGCTCTGACTCTGCCGTTCTCCCTGTGAAATTTGAGGTGCATACCCTTAGGATTTTCCTGACCACAAACAAAACAGAAGTTATCTCTTCTGAGCTTTTTTCCTTTCATAGTAATTGAAATTATACAGTTATAAAATTTAAATCAGGTATCAGAAAAAACGTAAGATGGAGAGAGAATGAAAAACAAGGAACTTGCAGACATATTTGATAGGTGGGCAAACATACTGGAATTCATGGGAGACAACCCGTACCACATTAGAGCCTACAGAAATGCAGCAAGATTGATTAGAGACCTTTCTGAAGACATAGAAGTATTAGCTCGTGAAGGAAAACTCACAAAGCTTCCAGGAATCGGACAGAGACTCCAGGCAAAAATACTGGAATTCCTCAGAACAGGAAAGATAGAGGAGTTTGAAAAGCTCAAAGCAAGCGTCCCAGATACAATCTTTACTCTTTTAGATATTCCTGGTGTTGGACCAAAGACAGTTAAACTACTTTATGACCGGTTAGGAATAAGAAGCCTCGAAGACCTTAAAAGAGCAATTGAGAGAGGAGACCTTTTAAAACTTCCTGGATTTGGTCCCAAGAAAGTAGAGAAGATAAGAAAAGGGATTGAACTATTCGAAAAAGCAAGTGGAAGGATTCTTCTTGGTATTGCAGTATTTATTGCGGACGGAATTATAAATCAGCTCAAAGAACACTCTGCCGTTGAAAGGATTTCAGTCGCTGGTTCAACAAGAAGAATGAAAGAAACAGTGGGAGATATAGATATTCTGGCAACTGGAAAAAACCTTGAGATCATAGACGCCTTTGTAAACCTTCCAAACGTAAAAGAGGTTCTCTGGAAAGGAACCAAAAAAGCAACTGTAATTGTTGAGGAGGGAGAACAGGTTGACCTGAGAGTTATAGAACCCGACTCTTACGGTTCTGCCCTCCAGTACTTCACAGGCTCAAAATCCCACAATATACATCTCAGAACTATCTGTATTAAGCAAGGATACAAACTTAACGAGTATGGACTTTTCAAAGGAGATGTAAAGATTGCTGGAAGAACAGAGGAAGAGATATATGAAGCCCTTGGAATGGATACGCCTCCCCCTGAAATAAGGGAAGATACTGGAGAGATTGAAGCAGCCCTTGAGCACAGATTGCCAGAGCTCATCGATTATGGAGATATAAAAGGAGATCTCCACATCCACTCAAACTGGTCGGACGGAGCTTCAACTATTGAAGAGATAGCACTGAAAGCAATAGAGATGGGATACAAGTACATAGCCATAACCGATCACTCAAAATCTCTAAGAGTTGCAAATGGACTTTCAGAAGAGGATCTTTTAAAAAGAAACGAGGAGATAGACAGACTTAATAAAAAGTTCCAGGGAAAAATAAAGATTCTAAAGGGTACAGAAGTTGACATCCTTCCGGATGGAAGTCTTGATTATAACGATGAAATCCTTTCTCAGCTTGATTTTGTCGTTGCAGCAATCCACTCCAGATTCACACAGGATAACACTAAAAGAATCCTCAAAGCCATGGAAAATCCATACGTTAACGCCATAGCTCATCCTACAGGTAGAGTGATAGGACAGAGAGAAAGCTATCCTGTTGACATAGAAGCTGTAATTAAAAAGGCAGCTGAGACCGGAACAGCTCTTGAGATTAATGCTTATTACAATCGACTTGATTTGAAAGATGTCCACTGCAGACTTGCAGTAAAGTACGGCGCAAAACTTGTAATAAGCACCGATTCTCATCATGTTGATCATATGTGGATGATTAAGCTTGGCGTCGGAACAGCACGGAGAGGGTGGGTTGAGAAAAAAGATGTTATAAATGCAAAAGGGTTGAGAGAACTCCAGAAATTTGTCAAAGAAAAACGAAAGAAATTTGGAATTTCCTAAATCCAGCACAGGATTGATTGAGAAGTTGGTATTATTACGGAAATTTCCTGAATGGGAGTGGAAGCTTGAAGGTAAAAAGAGAAGAAGCAAAGAGGATAATAATTGAGAACTGTCAGGAAAAGTTTTTTGAAGTTGTAACCCTTGAAAAAGCCTATGGTAGGGTTCTTGCTGAAGATGTTCATTCTCCTATTGACATTCCGGATGAAGACAAATCTGCCATTGATGGATACGCCTTTAACTCGGAGTCTGTTACAGAGCTCCCGGCTAAACTCAAAATTGTGGGTGAGACTGCTGCCGGTGATATTGATAGGAAAAAGGTAGATATTGGCGAAGCTGTTTTTGTCATGACAGGGGGAATCATACCCCGGGGAGCAGATGCAGCAGTAAGGATTGAAGATGTAAAAGTTGAAGATGGGTATGTAATTATTGATTTCCCTGTAAAGAGAGGCACCCTTGTAAACTTTCAGGGAAGTGAACTAAAAAAGGGGGAACTTACCCTTGAAAAGGGAGTAAGGCTTGACTACAGGAAAGTCGGACTCCTTGCAAACCTTGGAATTTACAGAGTAAAAGTCTTTCAAAAGCCTGTGGTTGGTATTGTTACCACTGGTAATGAAGTTCTGGAACCTTATGAAAAATACAGAAAAGGCTGTGTTAGAAATTCCAATTACTACATTCTTAAAGGATTACTTGAGAGAGAGTGTGCTGAAGTAACCTATTTTGGTATTGTTGAGGATAACAAAGGACTTATGCTCAAAACTTTTGAAGAAGCTCTTTCTTCTGTGGATATTCTAATTACAACAGGGGGAGTTTCAAAAGGCAAATATGACTTTGTTAAAGATGTTATAAAGGAGTTGGGATTTGATGTTAAGTTCACCATGACAAACATAAGACCGGGCAGACCCCTTGTGTTTGGAATTAAAGAGAATAAGCTTTTCTTTGGACTTCCTGGCTATCCTTCTGCAATGGTTGTAAATGCCCTTGAGTTTCTTATCCCAGCAATCAGGAAAATGGGAGGAGTAAAACAGTTTGAAAATACCTATTTAACGGCGATAGCTTCCGAGCCTTTAAAATCAAAAAAAGGAAGAGTGGATTTTATAAGGGTGGATGTTTATGCAGAAGATGGAGTTCTAAAAGTCAGAAGTGCCGGTAGTCAGCAGACATCCAATTTTTCTTCTATGGCTTTGTGTAGAGCTCTCGCCATAGTTGACGAAAACCGTGGAGGAATTTCAGAAGGAGAAGTGGTTCAAATTTTGATGTTATGATATACTTCCCTTGTTTTCAATACCTAACATCAAGGAGAAGGAGAATGAGAAAGTTTCTACCTGCAGTGTTGATGTTTTTGGTGTCTTTTACTCCAGCATTTGGGAAAGAAAAGAAGTGTACAACAGATTTGAAGAGACCTGTTCCTCAAGAAGCTCGTGACTATGCTAAATTAATAAATGCTAATGATTCCGATATTCCGTGTCTTTCCTGTCATTTTGCGGGGAATATTATTGATGGAAAGGAAGTAAAGGATATTGGTGTTTTAACCCATCCTACAGGGAAAAAACTTAAGTGTATTACGTGCCATGATGTTAATTCAAAAAACAGGTATTTCCTGAAGAAAGAAGACCCAGAGTTATGTCTGGACTGCCACAAGGATAAAGCAGTTGTGTTTAAAGGCTCTCATGGAAAATTGGGTAGAAAATGTAGTGGATGTCACAGTGTTCATAATGCACAGGGTGGTTACCTTTCAAAGGTTGTGTATGGAGAGATATCTCCGATGGAACCACCTGTTGATGGATTCTGCTTGGCATGTCATGACCCTGAAGGAATGGCAGAACATAAGGTTTTACAATCTATATACAATGAGCACCCCTTAGGAGTTAAAAATCCAACAACAAGGCTTCCTGGAAAGAGAATTTCCTGTGTTACATGCCATGACCCTCATACCTATAAAGGAGAACTTCTCAGAATACCTGTGAAGAAAAATTCGGAACTCTGTCTTGCCTGTCATTCAGATAAAAACCTTAAGGGTTCTCCTCACAATCTGTCTAATGATAAGGGAGCCTGTTTAGCATGCCATACTCCTCACAATCCAGAATATAAGGTTCTCTGGAGCAAAAAGCCCGGCAAGGGTAAAACTATCAACGAAAAGATGTGCAGTTCCTGCCACAATACTGCAGCATGCAGTAAAAAACTTCAGACGACTGTGGATTCGAAGCTGCCTCTTATTAACCAGATGACTGGACATCCAGCTAAGAACGGAGAAAGTGGTATTGTGGACTGTGTTACCTGTCATGATCCCCATAACGGGAAGTGAAAAATTTATCTCCCCCCTAAGGGGGATTATGTTTTTCTAAACAGGAACGTTAAATTCCCTAAGAACTTCATTTAAAGAAGTTTTCTTGTCTGTTGATTCTTTCCTCTTTCCAATAATTAATGCACAGGGAAGTCCATACTCACCTGCAGGAAATTTCTTGATTCTGGTTCCCGGAATAACAACACTCCTTGCAGGAACTCTTCCTTTGTATTCAACAGGTTCATCACCCGTTACATCAATAATTTTTGTAGAAGCTGTTATTACAACTCCAGCTCCAAGAACTGCTTCCTCTTCTATGATTGCACCTTCAACGATGATACACCTTGAACCTATGAAACAGTTGTCTTCAATAATCACAGGAGAAGCGTTTGGTGGTTCAAGAACTCCTCCGATTCCAACACCACCAGAAAGGTGAACGTTTTTACCTATCTGTGCACAGGAACCAACTGTAGCCCAGGTATCAACCATTGTTCCAGAACCCACATAAGCTCCAATGTTAACGTAAGAAGGCATGAGAATTGCCCCTGGCTCAATAAATGAACCATATCTTGCAGTTGCTGGAGGAACAACCCTGACTCCAAGTTTTTCCCAGTTCTTCTTGAGTGGAATCTTGTCGTAGTACTCAAAAGGTCCAGCTTCCATAACCTTCATTTCTGAAATCGGGAAGAAAAGGAGAATAGCTTTCTTAACCCAATCATTTACCTTCCAGTTACCAACACTGATTCTCTCTGCAACTCTAATTTTTCCCCTATCAAGGAGATCAACCACTTCTCTTATAGCCTCTCTGTACTTCTCATCTTTCAGGAGTTCCCTGTTCTCCCAGGCCTCCTCTATCATCTTCTTAAGATCTTCCATTTCTACCTGGCTAACAGAACTGCACATTGGTAAACTTTGCAGCTCTGCTGGTGGGCTATTTCTATTCCGCCTTTTTCAGGATGGTCACACCCACCAGGCGGTT
>CAJXJV010000022.1 GCA_913055135.1 uncultured Desulfurobacterium sp.
AGAAAGATAATAAGAATGTTAAGGGAGGCAGGAGCAAAAGAAGTACACATGAGAATTAGCTCTCCACCTACCAGATGGCCATGTTACTTTGGTATCGACACTCCAACGAGAGATCAACTGATAGCTTCCTCTCACTCCATAGAGGAAATATGTAGGTACTTAGAAGCTGACTCTCTCGGGTATCTCTCTCTCGAAGGAATGATAAGGGCTGCAGGAGGAAGCAAAGATAACTACTGTACAGCCTGTTTTGATGGGAACTATCCAGTAGAGATCCCGGAAAACATCGTCAGACAAGCTGAAAAGAAGTAGTGGCGCGCCTGGCGGGACTTGAACCCGCGACGCTCGGATCCGGAGTCCGAGGCTCTATCCAGCTGAGCTACAGGCGCATAATTTATTATGTTGTAGGAGAATAATATAGCGCTCTGGAAGCAAGTGTGAAGAATTCGCTACGGTATATATGTATTTTAAGCTACATTGCAACAGTAGCTGCTGTTATGCTGGTTAGTTTTAAAGTAATTAACATACGTTCCATGTGTACTTTTGAAAAGGCAAAGATAACAAAACTGGTCAAGAGAATAGAGCGGCTTAAAGAAGAGAACAATAGACTAACCATTGAGTTCTATAGAAAACTAAAACCTAAGACAGTTGATTCAATGACAAAAGAAATGGATTTACTTCATGAAAATGAGGTCAAATACCTGAGATGAAGCTTTTTTACCGTATAAAGCACTTTATTTCAAAGCTTTACAACTTTATTAAACCTTTCAAAGATGACAGACTGAACCTGTTCATTTTCATCTCTATTTTCCTGTTCGTCGCCTACTCTGCCAAACTTCTTTCCCTATCCCATTTTAATCGGAATTTCTGGATTCACCTTGTAGAAAAACAGTTTGAAGGTGCCATAAAAGTCGCTTCTGAAAGGGGAAAAATTTTTGATAGAAATGGAATTCCTCTTGCAGCCAGTGAAAAAGTTATCTCTTTCTATATAAGACCTACAGAAGCTGAAGATAAGGAACTTCTTCTAAAAATCCTCCTGAGGAAACCTGAAGTTATTAAGAAATATCTACGGGAAAAGGGTTCTCTAACCCCAGAAAACGTGAAAAAAATAACCCAAAGACTTGAAGTCTTTTCCCTAATCAGTGATGAAGAAATAAATAAGGCATACGAGAAGAAATACACAATAGTAAAGGTCAAAGGAGATAATGGGAAACATAAGGAGATAAAAGTTCCTTTTGTATGGCTGAAAAAAGATCTTTCTATTTCAAGGAAAAAAGCGTTTAAGGCTGTATCAACGGCTCTAAGGATCTATTACACGCTATCAGGAGAAAACAGGTTCAGGAAGAAATATCCTGATCTCTTGGGTTATATTTCAGAGTTTCAGAGAGTTTATCCCTACTCTGTAGGGTCTGTAATAGTTGGGGTCACGAACAAGATGGGAGAGGGGCTCTCAGGGCTTGAATTCATCCTGGAAAAAGAAAAGGTTATAACCGGTGACACAGTGCTGCTCTCAGGGCAAAAAGATGCAAGGGGAAGAGTCTATCTTGGAAAGGAAGCTTCTATCTTCCTCACAAAGAAAAAAGGAAACAATGTTGTAACGACTATTGATGGTAACCTCCAGTACATTTTTGAAAAGACCCTGAAAAAGTATGGAGAGGAGTGGCATCCAAAGTTCATAAACGCAGTTCTAATGGATCCATATACAGGGGAAATAATTGCTGCATCGAGCTATCCTTTCTATGATTATGGCGAGAAAAAGGACAGAAGTTTTATTTCAAAACTGAATCCACGGTTCATCACGGCTCCTTACGAGCCAGGTTCCGTTATGAAACCCATTGTAATAGCTGCTGCAATCAATGAAGGAGTGGTTACAAAAGATACAATTATTGACTGTCCTGCTAATTACAAAGTTGGAAATAAAGTGTTTCACAATGAATTTCATGGAAGAAACGTAAAACTAAGAACCTGGGAAATAATCCAGTACTCAGACAACGTTGGAGTAATAAAAGTTGTCCAGAAACTTGGTAAGGAAAAGTACTACAGATATTTGAAGGCTTTCGGCTTTGGAAGTAAAACAGGAATAGATCTTCCCGGCGAAAATTCCGGAAAATTAAGAAACTGGAAAAAGTGGAGAGATGTAGAGTTTGCAACCCTCGCTTTTGGTCATAATATCTTAACCACAACACTACAACTTGCCGCAGCCTATTCGGTTCTTGTAAATGGGGGATACTACGTAAAACCGAAAATTCTTTCCGCTATTGTCGATGAGAAAGGAAAAATCCTGAAGAGATTTCCATCTATTAAAGAGAGAAGAGTGATTTCCGAAAAGACTTCCAAAATAATGAGAAGAATCTTAACCATGGTTGTAGAAGGTGGAACAGGTACAGGGACTAAATTCCAGAACTTTTTCGTGGGAGGTAAAACTGGAACAGCTCTTAAATACGATCCCCAAATTCGCCAGTACAGTAAATCCAAAATTACGGCAACGTTTGTTG
The DNA here is from genome assembly GCA_913055135.1 of uncultured Desulfurobacterium sp. Classification (GTDB taxonomy): domain Bacteria; phylum Aquificota; class Aquificia; order Desulfurobacteriales; family Desulfurobacteriaceae; genus Desulfurobacterium. Next base: position 2,493 of record CAJXJV010000022.1, read on the forward strand.
GTGCATTTCCAATGACCAACCCCCGATACGTCTTAGCTGTAACAGTAGATGAACCGAAAGTCCCCAAAAACATGCTATGGGCAAGTAAAATTGCAGTTCCCCTCTTCAGAGAACTCTCTGAAAGAGTACTTCTTTACGAAAGGGTAGCTCCGGATAAAAGGGAGTACATTCTAATGAAAAATGGGGAAATAGTTTCGAAAGAGATAAATCAAGATTTCATACTCAAAAATGGGATTCAGAGTAGTAAAATTAGCCATTAATTTCTGGTAGAGAGGTAGGAAATGATTGAGATAGAGCTTCCAGACGGTAGTAAGCTAACATTTGAGAAAGAAACAAGTGTAAAAGAGATCGCAGGTAGAATAGCTAAAAGCCTTGAAAAGAATGCTATCGGAGCTCTCTTTGACGGTGAACTTATCGATATACATACCCCCATAACAAAGAGTGGAAAAATCAGAATAATCACTCAGAAGGATTCCGAATCCCTTGAGATTCTCAGACACAGTGCAGCCCATATTCTTGCAAAAGCAGTCAAAAGACTCTACGGAAGAGAAAAAGTAAAGTTAGGAATTGGACCAGCCACAGAAGAGGGTTTCTACTACGACTTTGATCTCCCGGTCTCCATATCTGAAGAGGATCTACCAGAGATAGAAAAGGAGATGGAGAATATTGTAAAGGCAAAAGAGTTTTTTAGAAGAGAAGAGATAACAAGAGAAAAAGCTAAAGAACTTTTCAAAGATGATCCTTACAAGTTAGAGCTCCTTGAATCCATCCCGGAAGATGAAACAGTAACCATCTATTGGCTTGGAGAGGACTTCTTTGACCTCTGTAGAGGTCCCCATGTTGAACACTCTGGAATGGTAAAAGCCTTCAAGCTTCTCTCAGTTGCTGGAGCTTACTGGCGTGGAGACTCAAGAAACAAAATGCTCCAGAGAGTCTATGGAACTGCCTTCTGGAAAAAGAAAGAGCTTGACGAATATCTCACGAGACTTGAAGAGGCAAAGAAGAGAGACCACAGGGTTCTGGGAAAACAGCTTGACCTCTTCTCCATTTATGAAGAAGCCGGTCCTGGACTTGTCTTCTGGCATCCAAATGGTGCAATTATCAGGCGAGAGATCGAAGAGTGGGTTGAGAAAGAACACGAGAGGAGAGGATACCAGCGAATCTACACACCCCACATAATGAAGGCAGACCTGTGGAAAATTTCAGGGCACTACGACTTCTACAAGGAAAACATGTTCTTCGTTCCGGTTGTTGAACATGATGAAGAGGAGAGGCTTGGAAATGAAGAAGTTCCTCTCACCTGTGAAGAGATAGAAAAAGCCCACTGGTACGCAGTTAAACCGATGAACTGTCCTGGACACATTTTGATCTACAAATCACAGGTCAGAAGCTATAGAGATTTGCCAATAAGGTTTTTTGAGTTTGGAACAGTTCATAGATACGAAAAGAGCGGATCCCTCCATGGACTCTTAAGAGTAAGAGGATTCACTCAGGATGATGGACACATCTTCTGCCGTCCAGACCAGTTGAAAGAGGAAATACAGGGAGTCCTTGACTACGTAATGGAGCTCCTTACAACGTTCAAGCTTGACTATGTTATGAACATTGGAACAAAACCAGAAAAGTACATCGGAACAGATGAAGCCTGGGATCACGCAACAGAGGCTCTAATTGATGCCCTGAAAGAAAGAGGCTTTGAGTACAACATCGTTGAAGGAGATGGGGCTTTCTACGGTCCAAAAATTGACATAGCAGTCTTAGACGCAATCGGAAGGAAGTGGGACGGTCCAACAATACAGGTTGACTTTAACCTGCCAGAAAGGTTCGACCTTACCTACGTTGACAAGGATGGTCAGAAGAAGCGTCCTGTTATGGTTCATAGGGCTATAATGGGTAGTATCGAGAGATTTATAGGTCTTCTGATAGAGCATTACGCAGGTCTTTTCCCGACCTGGCTTGCTCCTACTCAGGTTGTAGTGATTCCAGTAAGTGACAGGTACCTTGACTATGCAGATGAGGTTTATGCAAGGTTGAAGGAAGCTAAAATCAGAGTAAGGCTCGATGATGAAAGTGGTAAAGTAGGATACAAGATAAGGAAAGCTGAACTTATGAAAATTCCTTACATGCTTATAGTTGGTGAAAAAGAACAGCAGAGTGGAACAGTTTCTGTCAGGTCAAAGAGAGAAGGAAATCTTGGAGCTATGGAAATATCTGTCTTTTTAGATAAAATTTTGAATGAAATCAAAGAAAAACTTTGATAGAAAGGAGGGTATCATTAGTAAGAAACTCGATCAAATCAGAGTGAATGAACGAATCAGGGCAAAAGAGGTTCTCGTTATTGATAGTAACGGAACCAAACTTGGAGTAATGCCAGCACTGAAAGCACTTCAGCTGGCAAAAGAACAGGGTCTTGACCTTGTCGAAGTTTCCCCCAATGCCAATCCCCCTGTCTGCCGCATCATGGATTACGGAAAGTACAAATACCAGCAGCAGAAAAAGATGCATGAAGCAAAAAAGAAACAGAAAACAATCGAGGTCAAGACCGTAAAAGTGCGTCCAAGAACAGATGAGCATGATCTCCAGGTAAGAATAAAGCAGACCAGAAAGTTCCTTGAAAAAGGGAACAAAGTAAAAGCAGTGGTCATGTTCAGGGGAAGAGAGCAGGCACATCTTGAGCTTGGAGAAGCACAGCTCATGAAGATCTATGAAGCTGTTCAGGACATAGCTGAAATTGAGAAAAAGCCCAAGAAAGAAGGTAGAGATATGATTATGATACTTGCGCCTAAGAAAAAATAGACTATAATTCACTCTCGTTTTCAAAACAGAAAGGAGGCTCTAAAATGCCGAAGATTAAGACAAGAAGGTCTGCTGCCAAGAGAGTGAAGGTAACAGCATCAGGCAAAATCAAACACTGGCACCCTAACAAGAGCCACATCCTTACAAAGAAGAGCAGAAAGAGGAAGAGAAAACTCAGAAAAGCTGGTTACCTTGAAGGAGCTCAGGCAGCAAACTACAAGCAATTGGTACTCTACATGTAGGTGATGCAAGCAGGCTGAAAGCCTGAAAAGGCGCCTGCAGCTCACAAAAAAAGGAGGAGAGAATGAGAGTAAAGACAAGCCCAAGAAGGTATAAGAGGAAGAAGCTCAAAAAGCTTACCAAAGGTTACTTTGGCGGTAGGTCAAGACTCTTCAGAACGATGAAAATTGCTGTAATGAAATCCCTCTTCTACGCTTACAAACATAGAAGAGAGAGAAAGAGGGATTTCAGAAGGCTCTGGATTGCAAGGATCAATGCAGCTGTAAGACCACTTGGTCTCAACTACAGCAGGTTTATGAACGGTCTTAAAAAAGCCGGTATCGAGCTCGACAGAAAAGTTCTTGCAGATATCGCTGTAAGAGACCCTGAAGCTTTCAAAATAATAGTAGAAAAAGCAAAAGCGGCTCTTTAAGAACCAATCTTTGTCCCGCCCTTCCGGCGGGATTTAAGTGATAAAAAGATGATAATCAGAAAATTGGATAATGGTGCCACCTGTTCTATTAGAGAAAGAAACGATCTTAATTCTGTAACTGTTAGCGTCTGGATAAGGGCAGGAGCAGCTTACGAAGATGATAGGACAAGAGGAATTGCCCACTTCTTAGAACACATGATGTTCAACGGAACAGAGAACTACCCTCCCGGTTATATTGATAGGGAAGTTGAATTCCTGGGGGGTGAGATAAACGCTGCAACTTCTTACGATTTCACCTACTACTACGTAAACCTTCCTTACGAACATGGAGAAAGGGCTGTTGAACTGCTCTCAGAACTCGTCCTACACCCTCTCTTCACCGAAGAAATGGTTGAAAAAGAAAGACCGATAGTCCTTGAGGAGATAGCAAGAAGTAAAGACAATCCACAGGAAGTATTTATAGAAACCTTCATGGAAAAGCTTTACAGGAAAGCCCCCTACAGGTATCCAATTTTAGGTTTTGAAGAGACCGTTAGTACGTTCACAGCTGAAGATGTTAAGGGCTTTTATGAGAAGTTCTACACTCCAGATAGGATAACCGTTTCAATTGCAGGAAAAGTAAATACTGAAGCAATGTTTGAATTAGTTGAGGAGAAGTTTGGAACGTTTGAGAGGAGCTCTAAGGTTGATGAACCGGAAGTTGAGGAAGCAATAACTCCAGCAGAAAAGTTTGAAGTCAAGCACCCTGCAGTTGCTGTTCCAAACCTCATCTTCGGCTGGAGATTGCCACCGTGCAGCAGAGAAGACGTCTATTTCGAAATACTTGATTCCCTTCTCTCTTCTGGAAGGAGTAGTATTCTTTATCAGAGGTTAAGAGAGACCGGAATAGCCTACGCGGCATATTCAAACTATCAGAATCTCCTCTTTGGCTCAAACTTCTTCATAGCAGTAATAACCGACAGGCTCAAAGAGAGCGAAAAAGCTGTTAGAGAGGTAGTGGAAGAAGTCGTTTCGATTTCTGAAGAAGAGTTTGAGTTTGCTAAAGCAAAACTCCTTAAAGGAGAGATATTTGGCAGAGAGAGTGGCGAGGCAGAGGCTGACGCCATAGGTTATGCTCTGACGGTCATGAGAGATCCAGACTACTACAGAAAGTTTTTTGAAGATCTAAAAAAAGCCAACTTTAAAACATTTAGAGAAAGAATCTCTTTCCTCTTGGAAGAGCCTCTCATTGGAGTTTTGAGACCAGTTTTTTAACCACAAGATCAAAATAACTGCTGTCTTCTAAGGACTCTATCCAGTCCTGAGGAATGGCTGAAACTCCGAGATAACCTCCAACAATCCCGCCTGTGATGAACGCAATTGCGTCTGTATCGCCACCGAAATCTCCATAGGAGTTAACAGCTTTAAGGATGGCGTTTCTAAAATTCCTGCTGTTTTCCATAGCCAGAAAGAGTGCTATTGAAAAGCTCTCAGGAGCAAAACTTCCGTTTCCAAGAAGCAGTATCAGGTCATCAATGGAGTCGATTTCCTTTAATATTGCCTGCGAAACCATATCGAGATAAGCTCTAACCATTTCCGTCTGGGCAAAGCTTTTCAGGATTTCAATAAATCCGAGCCTGTCCTCTTTTGTGGCAAAAATTACCCTTCCACCAATCACTTCAGACACCGCAACTGCCAGAACCCCTGCCGTATCGAGGAGGGCTTCATCATCGTGGGTTATTGAAGCTATTCTTACCCCATCCTCGTAGGCGTCGTAACTGCTGTCCCATCTGAAAATCCCTGCTGCAAAGGCTGGAATTGCTCCATCAATATCGGCACTCTTTACCCTTGCCTCAGTTGGATCTGCTCCACCGGCATAGGCAAGAGCTGCGTTAACATGGGAACCTGCAGGATACCTGTGGGACTTTTCATCTTTTACCCACTCAATTAACCTCTCTATGTAGAGCTCCTCGTCGAAAATTCCCTTTTCAGCATAGACCTCAAGAGCAGTGAGAAATATCTGGGTTTCGTGGGAATACTGACCTTTTTTAAGGAAAGGACAGACAGAAAGATGTGATGGCTCTGCAAACCCTATGATTGGTCCCCCATAGGCTTTCTTCACAGTCTCTCTGTCCATCTCTTCAACAAGAGTTCCCAGAGCGTCTCCAATTGCAGCACCAAGAACGGCACCTTTTATCTTTTCGTAAAGCATTTTCAAATTCTCCCGGATGAATTAGGATTTTGATGACTGAGAATTATAATTATAGAATCATAATCCAGAATGGAGGTTTGAAATTGGAAAAGTTCTACGTTACAACACCGATTTACTACGTCAACGATAAGCCACACTTAGGGCATGCATATACAACAACTGCTGCAGATATCATTGCAAGGTTTAACAAATTCTTAGGAAGGGATGTTTTCTTCTTAACGGGGACAGATGAACACGGACAGAAGATTCAGCAGGCTGCCGAAAAGAGAGGAATGACTCCAAAGGAGTTTGTGGATGCTCTTGTCCCGAAGTTTAAGGAACTCTGGGAGAAGCTCAACATTTCCTATGACCACTTTATAAGGACAACAGACCCTGAACACATAAAAGCTGTTCAATACATCTTCAAGAAATGTTACGAAAACGGAGATATTTATCTCGGAGAGTATGAAGGCTGGTACTGTATCCCTTGTGAAACCTACTACACAGAAAAGGATCTTCTTGAGGGTAAACTCTGTCCAATGTGTAAAAGGGAAGTCGTAAGAGTAAAAGAGGAGAGTTATTTCTTCAGGCTCAGCAAGTATCAGGACAAACTCCTGGAACTCTACGAAAAGAATCCGGATTTCATAGCTCCCGACTTTAGAAGAAACGAAATCGTTAACTTTGTGAAACAGGGACTTAAAGACCTCTCTATTAGCCGAACAAGTTTTACATGGGGAATTCCTGTTCCGATTAACGAAAAACACGTCATTTATGTCTGGTTTGATGCCCTTACAAACTATCTGACGGCAGTTGGTTATCCAGAGGATACAGAGAGATTAAATCACTACTGGCCTGCAGATCTTCATCTCGTTGGAAAGGACATTCTCAGATTCCACACAGTCTATTGGCCGGCTTTCTTAATGTCTGCCGGTCTTGAAGTTCCGAAGAGGGTATTTGCCCATGGCTGGTGGACTGTCAACGGCGAGAAGATGAGTAAATCCAAAGGAAACGTTGTTGATCCGTTTGAACTTGTTGAGAAGTTTGGCGTTGATCAGGTAAGGTTTTTCCTCTTCAGAGAGGTTTCATTTGGACTTGATGGAGACTTTACCTATGAAAAGCTTGTTGCAAGGATAAACGGAGAACTGGCAAACGATTTAGGAAACCTCTTTAATAGAACTCTTTCAATGCTCAAGAAGTACAGAAGTAGTATTGTGCCGGAACCAAAAGGCGTTGAAGATGAATTGGACGTTAAACTGAAAAACAAAGCCATTGCGACTGTTTCAAAGCTAAAGGAGCTCATACCAGAAGCAGAACTCACAAAAGCTCTCGATGAAATCTGGCAGTTTGTCTCTTTTGTAAACTTCTACATTGACAGAAGAGCTCCCTGGTCGCTGAACAAAGAAGGAAAAGAAGAGCTCGATAGAGTTCTCTACAACATGGTTGAAGCATTAAGGTTCATAACCGCTTTTGTATATCCTTACATGCCTTCTTCTGCTGAAAAGATGGCTGAGATGTTAAAACTCGAGAAAAGGGCTGAAGAGTTGAGGATTTCAGAATTTGAAGAGTGGGGTGGAATAAAGCCAGGAACAGAGTTAGAGAAGGGTGGTATTCTCTTCCCAAGGGTTGAGTACAATCCAAAGACTGGAGAGGTCTCAATAGCCAGGACAAAGAAAAGTAAATAGAAAACGGAAAAAGATGAAAACTTTTCATCATCTCTACTTTTTACAGGACGAAATTCTTTCTGCATTATCAGAGTTTGCGAAAAAGAATGACTTTCCTTTTGTCCTGACTGGAGGAACTGCTCTTGTGCGGTTTCTCCTTAAAAGTTCTTACAGAGTCTCTTACGACCTTGATTTCTTCTCGGTAAGAAATATCTCGGATAAAGAAGTTCAAGAAGTAATTTCTTTTCTATCACAACGGTTTGATGTAAGGTTTAATGTATTAAACCGTTACCTGATTTCGTCTTTGATGACTTTTGTAAAGTGTGGAGACAAAACTTTCCAACGAAGATTGACCCTGACTACATAAGGAAAACCTTGAGAAGATTATTTCTTGACATTGGATATAGAAAAGAAGAAGTTGCATCAGTATTAGAAGAGATTTACTTTTCAAATAGGACTGTTGAGGAAATAGAAAGATGGTTATTAATCCAGCAGGAGAAAATAAGAGTAAAAGGGAATTAGAATTTAAATCCATAGCTGTTAGTTACTTGTGGGACTTTCCTGAACTTGTGGAGAATCCTCAAAGAATAATGGATGCTGTGAAAAGGTACAAAGAATGTAAGATGCTTCCTTTAGATAATGTCATTATAAGGGTTCTCAAAAGAAGACTGTCTCAAACACGAGAAGGAAGAGAAATATACGTAAAGCTGTTTAATGAAACTCCTCCTGAGTATAGAAGCTGGTTTATTCCTCCTGATAAACTTGTTGAAATGTTAGCTAAAGATGGATAGAAGAAAGGTTCCGAAGAATCTTATCTATGAAATGGTTAACAGTAAGCCTATCTACTACCGGAACTACAAAAAGGTTCTTAAGGGAGAACTTCCACCGGAAGCAGTTGTGGGTTCGGGATATGTGCAGTGGAAACTTATTTCCATAATACTTCAAGCTCTTTTTCGAAGTCTTGATATGAACAGGTATGAAATAGCTACAAACGAAGCGGGATTCCTCCTTGCTCCTGGAACTTACAGGGCACTTGACATAGCCATTTTTGAAAAGGAAAAGCTAAGGGAGTATGAAGAAAAGAATTACGCCGGTTACGTTAAAGTTCCTCCGGAGGTTATTATTGAAGTAGATACAAAAGCAGACCTTTCTAATTTTGAAAACGACACTTTCTCGTACGTAAAAGAAAAAGTTGAAGACCTATTAAATGCAGGCGTCAAAAAGATTATCTGGTTCTTTACCGGCAGTCGGCAGGTTCTCATAGCTAAAAAAGAGGAAAGGGACTGGATACTTTCTGACTGGAACAAAGACGTTGAGATAATTAACGGTATAGTTGTGAATGTCAGCCATCTGTTAGACAAGTAACTGACTTCGAAAATTTGTTAAATGTCCTCTCTCGTGAGATTCTTTACGGTCTAATTCTTAATTTCTAATTTTAGAAATAAGCTATAATAATATTACTATCTAAGGAAGAGGAGGGAGTAATGGAAATGGCTATCATTGGTAGTTTAGTTATAGTATTAGTGTTGTTAATTGCTATTCTAATTCTAATTTTCCTGAAATTTGGAAAAGTTGATCAAAGGATAGAATCCTTGCATTCCAAAAACGAAGACATTCTTAGAGAACTAAAGCAATTAGAATCTTACTTATCCAATGAGCTTAAAGCAGTAGAAGAAGGTATAAATGATATCATTGAAGAATTAAAGGTATCTATCTCTCAAATGAGTGTGTTTGAAAAATCACTACAACAAACACAGCACATAGATTAAACAGAACAAACTTCGCAAGAACAAACAACACAGCAATATGAAAACTCTTAGTCCTCTCATAACTACCAA
>CAJXJV010000023.1 GCA_913055135.1 uncultured Desulfurobacterium sp.
CCAGCATAAGCTTCAGCATATTCAGGATTCACTTCTAACGCTTTCTTAAACGCATTTAAGGCATCTGTATATTTTCCTAAATGGGTATAAGCATAACCGAGATAAGTGTACAGTTTTGGATTTTTACCGTCTTTTTCTATTGCAAGTTTTAAATACCTGACTGCATTTGTACAATCTCTCTTTCCCATACATACTTTAGCCTTTTCTATGTAGAGAGATACAAGTGAAGGAGTATCTTCCTTTTTCTTTTTTTCTTTAGAAATCTCATTTATTTCCCTACGTTCTGTTGTTCCTTTTTTTTCTCCTGAATGATTTTTACTCGAATTCTTCTCCTTGACGATATAAGTATCAGAGGGAACAGAATAAGTCGATAAGATAATAATAGGTTTTATCCTATACTTTCTAAGCTCTTCTCTAAACTTCTCTTTCTGTAACTTACACACTTCAAAACTTTCAAAAGCCCCCACTCTTACACCATAAATATCTTTAAACTTTAATATATAGACAGGCTTTTCTGTTTTTACATCTTCAAAAAGCCTTTCGGCATTCTTTAAGTTTTTAAAAGAAGCAAGCTGCACAAAGCAAAATTTATCCCTGGAGAAGGTTTGAGCAGTAAATATCAAAATTATCGCCAGGACTAACAGTAATTTCCTCATTGGGATGGCTCCACATAAGGTGTCAGCATAATGACCAGCTCTGTTTTCGAAGAAACTTCAGATGTAGATCTAAAAGCATTTCCCAATAGTGGAATATCTTGAAGTACCGGAACCCCTTCTTTCTCCTTCGATTTACTTTCAGCTATAAGACCTCCAAGAATCACAGTCTGTCCACTTTTTACCTTTACAACAGTATTAAGCTGTCGAATGTTTACAGAATAAACTTTATCTATAAATTCACCGGTTGTTCCTGTTGTACCAATTATCAGAGGAGAATCAAGGGAGCTTATTGCAGGGCTTATGTTGAGAATAATGTTTCCTTTGTCATCAATCTTTGGAACAATAGTAAGTACAACTCCTTCTGTTAAAATAGTATTTGTTTCCACCTCTTCAGTGGTCAACGTAGTAGCCGTTTGAGAACCCGTAGAAGTAGTAGATGTTGTTTGTGTTCTATAGATTGCAAGATAATCTCTGCCAACTTTTATCATTGCTGGCTGGCCGTTCATTGCAAGAATCCTTGGAGATGAAAGTACATTTACCTTACCAAATTGGGAAAGGATACCTATAAGTCCGGAAAATGTGCTATTTACTTTAACGATACTGAGTTGAAAAGGTTTTCCTTCGGGAGAACCGGAATTAAAAGAAATGGTGCTGTACTCTCCCCCTGAACCAAGGAAATTACTAAACGTAAGGTATTTCCAGTTGATGCCAAATTCATTTCTTTTATCCAGTTTAACTTCCACTATTTTTGCTTCAATGAGAACCTGGCGGTCAGAGATTCCATTAATGGTATTTACGAGTTCTTCCACCTTTCTCAAAGTTTCCGGCTTTGCTGTAACAATTATTGTCCCGCTTATGGGTTCTACTGAATACGAAGCAGTTTTGTCTCCTTTAACGATTACATCAATAGCCTTCTTAATGTTATCCCATATATTCAAATCATAGGAGTTATCTATTGACATTGTTGTTGTACTTGTAGTGGTGGATTCTCCTCCTGCTCCTCCCGAACTTCCACCCACAGAAGCCTCTATTGATGAGGAATAACTCCTTTTAGTCTGTAGTAAGTTTACATGAAAAACTTTTGTTTCCTTAGATACAATGTATATGTTTTTGCCATCAATTTTGTAGGAATAACCAAAAGGTTTTAAGAGAGAATTCAAGCTACTTTCAAGGGTTTCTTCTTTTAATTCAATAGAGACTTTCCCTTCAACATCAGGAGGAACTATTACGTTGTATCCTGTTGCTTTCCCGAGAGCAAGAAGTGCTTTTTTTAAATCCACGTTATCAAACGAAAGATTTACTAAAACATTACTTTCCGTATCTTGAGAACTTTTCATCTCTTCGAGAGTTGGCGGTTGTACAGGTAAGGGCTTTAGATTGAAAACAATGGACTTCTTTTCCTTCTCTGGAGCAGTTGAAATAGAGGGAGAGACTTTGACTTCCTGGTTTTGATTGACAGAACACCCTCCCATCAGCAACAACATTATAGGTAGAAATTTCCTGTAATCAATCATTTTATTTTGTCCTCCACTCCCTCTTCACTTTTAAGAAGGTCTATTGATAATTTTAAGCTGAGGCTTCCACATTTCAGAATTACAGAAGCGTTTACTGCGTCAATCTTACTCACGGTACATCCTTCAATTTTATCACCCGGTTTCAGGTATTTTCCATTTATTATTGCTATGGGAAACTTTCCTTTTATAACTCCCTCTAAACGAAATTCTGGTAACTTCTGCTTCTGTAATGGAGCCTTCCGTTCTGTTTCTTTCTTGGGGGGACCCAACTGGCTGACAGGGTAAAAGATTCCTGCATACACATTTTCAAACAGGAAAAATACAATGAAAAAGGTAAAGAAAAACCTCATCGCTGTCCTCTGAGTCCTACCACCGGTACTTTGAAAGATAGGTTCATTAATAAATTTTGGGTATGTAATAGTAGTTCTAACGATTGAAGTTCCATTGGTATACTGTTATTCAAGCTGCTTAGAAGCTTAATAACGTTATCTTCGTTACCTTCACCTGATAGTTCTACTGAAATAAAACTAACCGGCCCTTTACCTTTTTCTTTTGAGGTTTTAAGAGACAAAAGTTTTACTCTATGCTTTATAAAAAGACCTGTAATTATTGCATTAACTGATGTAGTACTCTTATACTTTACTAAATCTTCAAGCTCTTTGAAAAATTTTTCGTTTTGCAGGGACATTTTTTGTAGTTGTGATTTTTTACCCTTCACTTCTCTATCTAAGGAGACCTCTTTTCTTTTTAAAGACTCTATTTCCTTTTTTTCTTGATCTATTTTTTCCGACAAACCAATCCATTTGTATGTTTCATAAGAAACAACCAAAGCTGGTATGAGGACTATTAACAACCATAATAGGTTCTTTCTTAAAAAAGCTTTAATCCTTTTCATAGGGAACCTTCTTGAAGTTTATACTAAAGTTGGTTATAAGGGCACTTTTCTCTGGCATTTGTTTTAAATCAATAATTTTTACGTCGTTAATGAATGGATTCTTTCTGATTAAGTCCATGAGTTCATAAAACTCCATAGGTGAGGATAGATCTTTGCAGAAGGTGATTGTAGATAACTCAAAATCGGAATCTTTTGAGAAGGAAAGGGACAGTATAAAGGTATGCGCTTTTTTATTTATCATATAGAAGCTATATAAAAATTCTGGAACTTGCTCCCTCTTTAAAGAAAGAAAGTACTGAACTTCCGGCTTTAACTGGAAACTCTTTTCAGCTTGAATCTTTTTTTCAAGTTTTGAAAGTTCTGTCTGGAGTTTACTAATCCTCTGAGAAAGAGAGTCTTTTTCTTGTTGAAGGCGAGTTAGCTGTTCTTTCTGTTGATTAACTTCTACAAAAGCCATTCCTGAAGCCAAGAACAGGAAAGCGGATGCTGCAACAGCGTAATGTTTAAAAGCTAAGGGAGAAACTCTGTAAAAATAAGGTACCTTTGATTTGCTGAGAGCAAAAGGAATGAAAAATTCAAGTTCTTCTTCACTTAATGGTAGCTTTATCAGTTCTGTCACAGGCATCACTTCAAACTTAGAAGTCTGAAAAAACTTCAAATCTCCAGAAGTATATATCCTGGATATTTCCGTTTTTCTCTGCTTATCGTAGTATTCCAGGGTTAATTCAATAGCATCATCAAGAGAACTTTCCATCTTGAAAGTTCTTACATAGTCAACTGAACCATTGTGAAAGGCAATGACCATATAGTCATCTTTAAACGAATGAACGACAATAAAATTTCCCTCTGCTTTACCGGTTAAAAAGTTACTTATAACCTGGGCTGTTGTCGTCAGAGCTCTGAATTGATTAAACTGTTGCAAAGTTTCTTTTTTCACAATAGAAACCAGCACTCTATAGCCAGAGTTAACAGGGAACTTGGAGTATATCCAGTCCATTTCCTCTATATTGGCAATAAACTCAAGATCTCTTGAAATTTTTTGTTTAATTGCTAACTCCAGATGTTTCTCTTCTATCTTTGGAAAGGAGTACACTTTATCCATTACTGAACTATCAGTAAAAGAAGCAACCAAATTCTTAGTGTTTTTGTAATCGGATAATGCAGTATTTAGATATTTAAACGTTCTCTTAAATATCCCTCCCTTTTCTGAAACTCGAAGATTACCTGAAGCATCAACTTCTGCATACGCAATTTTCACTTTAACCCCGAAATTACATTATATACCGGCAAAAGTATACCTAACGCAACTATACCAAGAATTCCCCCAAGAACTAACTGAAGTATGGGTTCTATAACTACTGTCATTGCCTGTATCTTTCTTTTCATGTCATCTTCGTAAATCTCTGCTAACCTCAGGAGAGATTTATCCAGAGCACCCGTATTCTCTCCCAGTTTTACCATTCTAATAATGGGACTTTGAAAGAAACCCAATTTTTCCATTGCAATGGAAAGCATATCACCGACTATGAGGTTTTCCTTCACTTTCTGGAAAATACTTTTTACATACAGATTTTGTTCAACATGGTCAACAATTATATCGAGAGCGTCTAAAATAGTTCCACCACTTCTGTAAACTTCAGCAAGAACCCTCATATTCCGAGAAAGACTGGCTTTTAGAAGAATATTCCCAATCAGTGGAAATTTAAGTTTTACTTTGTCCCAGATATATCTTGTCTTAGTAAAACGTTTCGTCATCAACCTGAAGGCAATAATAAGAAGAATCGGCGTTATTACAATTTCTTTCCAGAATAAACGAACATACTTTCCTGTCCAGAGAAGAATTTTAGTTGGTAAAGGATATTCTTTTAATCCCATAGCAGTGATAGCCGGAATTATCTGTGGAATAACGTAACCGAACATGATTGCAACTGTAAGCACCACTACAAAAGAAACGAAAATAGGGTAAGAGAGAGCCTGTTTAACTTCCTTTTCTATAGAAACAACCCAGTCAAGATACTCTGCATAGTTTAAGAAAACCGTTGGTAAGTCATCTGTTTTTTCTCCCACCTTAACAAGACCTATTAGTTCAGGTGGGAATGCTCCTGTAAATTCCATCGCCTCAGAGAGGGAACTTCCGGCTGTTATCCTTTCTCTCAAAGTTCTTACGACTTTCTGGAAATACCTGTTCGTCGAGCTCTTTTCAATATCTTCTAAGATTTCAAGTATTGAGATTCCCATATCAAGGGTTCGACCAAAATAAAAACAGAAGTCAGCAAGTTCTTGTTTAGATATTTTTTTCCTGCGGAAAAGATCTGAGAAAGAGAATTCTCTAAGAAACAATAACCAATCTTTTTTGTACTCAAGAAGTGTTACATCCCTTCCAGAAAACAGAGAAAGAATCTCACTTTCATCCTTTGCTTCAATAGTTTCTTCAACAACACTTCCATCTGGATTAAGGAGGGTAACTTTATATTTAGCCATTCGTTACACCGACAAGAGAGATTCAAAAGAGACCCCTATTATTTTGGAAACTCCAGGTATTTCCATGGTTACTCCATAGAGGACATCGGCAGCTTCCATTGTTAGCTTGTTATGGGTAACCACTATAACCTGAGTTTCAAGAGCCATCTGTTTGAGAAGTTCCACAAATCTTAGCGTATTTGCATCATCCAGCGCTGCATCAACTTCATCAAGGACAACAAAGGGGGCAGGACGAACTGAATATAGAGCATAGAGAAAGGCAAGAGCAACGAGGGTTCTTTCTCCGCCCGAGAGGAGATTTATACTGCTGTGTTTTTTTCCAGGTGGTTTCGCTTCAATCTCCACTCCTGCTTCTGATATCTTCTCACCGTTAAGGATTAACTTTGCTGTTCCACCACCAAAAATCTGTCTAAAAGTTCTCTTGAAATTTCTATTTACAGACTTGAAAGTTTCAGTAAATTTCTTTTCTATCTCTTCATCTAACTTCTTTACTGCCTCTTTAAGATTTTTAATTGACTCTACCAGATCCTTCTCCTGTTCTAAGATAAATCCATAACGCTCTTTCACTTTTTCATACTCTTCAATAGCAAGGAGGTTCACAGTTCCAATTCGTGAAATTTCCTCTTTGAGGTTTATGAGTTCCCTTTTTACTTCCTCTTCATCAACCACATCTGCTGCAACTTCAAGAGCTTCAGAAACACTCTTTTCAAGCTCAAGTATTCTTGCAATTATCTCTTCTTCTTTTACATTGAGTTTTGCAACTGTAATTTCTGTCTCTTTCAGTTTCTTCTGGACTTCCGAAAGATCTCTGCTTTTCGCTTTTAGTGCTTCCTCTTTCGTCTTTATTATGGATGTTATTTCTCCTCTTCGCTCCTCAAGCAACTGGAACTCTCTCTTGATCTCCTCTATCGACTCATCAACTCCTGAAAGTAGTTCCTCAGCCCTCTTTATCCCAGTTCCTGCTTTCTTCAGATCTTCTCTGTCTCTTTCAATTCTCTTTTCAATTTCCTCAATTTCACGCTGGAGAGTCCTTACAAAACGCTCTTTACCTTCTCTTTTTTCTTTCAAATTTCTGAGCTTTTCAAGGAGAAGCGCTTTATCTGAAGCAATTTTTGAAAGTTTTTCCCTTTCCTTTTCCACTTTCTCAAGAGCAACATTGATTTTGCTTTCAACGGTTTCAAGCTCTTTTAGAATTTCTTCCTTTTTGATATGGAGAGAGTCTATCTTCTGGTGGAAGAGCTCCATCTTAGAGTTGTAAGAGTTCAAAACCTCTTCAGCACGTTGAAGCTTTTCTGATAGCTCTTTCTCTTTTCTTTCAAGATCTGAGAGCCTTTTCTTTGATTCTTTTATTTTTGATCCTATTTCAAAGAGCTCCATCTTCTTCTTCTGGATGGTCTCTTTCAGAGATTCTATTTCCTCTTCTTTCTCAAACAGTTCCTCCCTTATAGGTGAGATTTTTGTCTGGAGTTTCATCAGGAGTTCTTCTTCCCGGGAAAGCTCTTCTTTCAGTTTCTCTATCTCTTTTTCCATCTCAAGAAGAGAGCTCTTCTTGAACTTTCCTACAACAGAACCCATTCCAGAAAAAATATTGAGGTCCTTATCTATGAAAACACAGTGAGGATACTTCCTGGCAAGCTTTTCTGCACCTGAGGAAACAAAGAAAACGTTTGAAAAAAGTGCATTTACAAGGTTTGAAACCCTTGAATCCCTAGCCCTAACATGAGAGGTGAGAGGCGTAGCTTCAGATATGTAAACACCTTTGACATCATCAACGTCTGCCGAAAGGAGAAGGACTCTTCCATTTCCCTTTATCCTTTCTTTAACCCAGAGTACATCTTCAAAAGTTTTGAGGACTATGCCAGCTCCAAAACGGGAAAGGTAACTTTCAACAACCTTTTCCCAGCCGCTATCAACGTCTATAAGGTTTATGAGAAGTCCAATGTAGCCCTTTACCCTTCCCTGCTTACCACTCTCTACTATTTTTTCCTCAAGCTTTCCAAGATTGATGGAATTTAAAAGCTTCTCAGTGCTTTCAATCCTGGATCTTAACGAGATTATCTCCTCCCTTTTCTGAGAGACTTCAGTATTTGCAACTTCAAGACTTTCTGTCAGATTCCTTTTTTCTTTCTTCAGTTCTTCAATTTCCTCTGATAGTTTTTCTATTTCTTCTTTAAGAGCTTTCTCCCTTTCAAGAAGCTTTTCTATCTGAGAAGCATAGTATCCTTTCTCTTTCCTGACCTGTTCAATCTCTCCTGGAAGTCTCTCTCTTGTGTTTTTATGAGATTTGAAGCGCTCCTCCTCCCTCGCAATGTCAAGCTGAAGTTTTGAAATCTGTGTTGTTACTGAGGAGAGAGAAGAGCGGAGCTCCTTCAGTCTCTTTTCAAGAGCCTCTTTCTCCTGCTGGAAAGTTTTGACTGCTTCTCTTTTTTCTTTTTCCCTGACCTCTAACTCTTTTATTTTTTTCTGGAGCTCAGTTTCCTCAAGTAAAATGGTTTCAAGCTCTCTCTTCACACTTTCTATTTTCCTGAGCTTCTGCTCTTTTTCAAAGGCTTTTTCTTCTATCTCTTCTTCTAACCTCTTAATCTCCTTCAGGAGAAATTCCCTTCTGACAGAAGCTTCCTTTTTACTCTTTTCAACCTCATAGAGCTCTTGCGATGTCTCTTCAATCTCCTTTGTAACAGTTTCAAGCTCCTTTCTCAGCTCCTCCAGTTCAACTTGAAGTGTTGAAATTTCCTTCTCAAGAGATATCCTATCCTCCTGAAGAAGCCTCAGCGAACCTTCTGAGAACTCCTTTGTCAATCTCAGGTTTTTCAACTGCAACCCTAAAAGTTTAAGTTCCAGTTCTTTTTCGCGATTTCGGAGCTCCTGAAACTTCTTTGCCTTTTCAGCCTGATTTTTCAAAGTTCTCAGATTTTTCCCAACCTCATCAATCACACCTCTAACGTTTTCAAGGTTCTGCTCAGCCTCTGCAAGCTTTTTTAGAGTTTCTTCTTTCTTTTCCTTAAACGAGGTAATTCCGGCAGCTTCATCAATGAGAAGTCTCCTCTCGTGGGGCTTCATCTTCAAAACTCTATCTATCTGCCCCTGCTCAAAGAAAGCGTAATCCTTATTTCCAAGCCCAATAGATGCAAAAAACTCCTGAATATCCTTCAATCTGACCTTTCTATTGTTGATCAGGAACTCACTATCCCCTGTGGATTTAATCCTCCTCCTGAGCTCAACCTCAGACTCTGAAAAAGTGAACAGATCATCCTTAATGAGTGTTATAGAAACCTCAGCACTTCTTGCAGCTCTTCTTCCTTCTGAACCTTTAAAGATCACATCCTTTATGTTTGATGCTCTCATTCCCTTTACCGACGTATCTCCCACTATCCACTTGAGAGCATCAACAATGTTGCTCTTACCACAACCGTTGGGACCGACAATACAGTTAATTCCCCTTGAAAACCTGATTTCAGTCTCGTCTGCGAAAGACTTAAAACCCTTAAGTTTCAAGGATTTTATAAGCATGGAACCTACCTCCTGACTATGAAAAAGATTATACTTGATTCTTTGTATAATTGGGTAAAAAAAGGAGAGAGGTATGAAAACGATTCTTCTTACTGGAGCTGCAGGATTCATAGGTTACAAAACTGCTGAATTCCTGATCGAAAAAGGCTATAACGTCATTGGTGTCGATAACCTGAATGACTACTACGATGTTAGACTCAAGACTTACAGACTGGAAAGACTGAAAAAATACGAAAACTTTAAGTTCTATCATGTTGATATAGAAAACCTTGAAGCGTTAAAAGTCATTTTTGAAGACAACCAGATAGATGGCGTCATAAACCTTGCAGCGAGGGCTGGAGTACGGTACAGTCTGATAGATCCTTTCGTATATGTGAGAACAAACGTAACAGGAACTTTGAATCTACTTGAAATAATGAAAGACAAAGGAATTAAAAAGTTCGTCCTTGCTTCCACCTCTTCACTCTATGCCGGTCAACCAATGCCTTTTAAAGAGACTCTGCCAGTTAACACCCCCATTTCCCCTTACGCTGCAAGCAAGAAAGGGGCAGAAGTAATGGCTTATACCTACCACTACCTCTACGGCATTGACGTAACCATAGTTAGATACTTCACAGTTTATGGACCAGCTGGAAGACCCGACATGAGTATTTTCAGATTCATAAAGTGGATAGATGAAGGGAAACCAATAGTAATCTATGGAGATGGAACACAAAGCAGAGACTTCACTTACGTTGATGACATAGCAAGAGGAACAATTAAAGCTTACGAAACAGAAACAGGTTATGAAATAATCAACCTTGGCGGGAACAGACCACATGAACTCAACTACGTTATCGATTTAATAGAAAAGTATCTCGGTAAAAAAGCAGAAAAGATTTACAAACCCTTCCATAAAGCAGACCTTAAAGCCACTTGGGCAGATATAGAAAAGGCTAAGGAAATTCTAAACTGGGAACCTCAAGTACCGCTTGAGGAAGGATTAAAAAGAACCGTTGAATGGCATGTTGAAAACAGAGATTGGTTGAAGGATATAGTTTTACCTTAGATGCTGGAAGGTTAGAAGATTAGAGGGTTAGCCAGAAAGGATTCACTTCTTTACCAATCTTCCAACCTTCCAATGTTTTTTTTAAAAGAAATCTCCTCAGAACTGCCGTTCTACTGTAAGAGCTATTTCAATGCAAGTCCGCTTGATAGCTGGTGGAAGCTGACGGGAAAGATGGCTAAAAGAATCATAAAATACGGGTTGAAAGATGGGGTTCTGGGAAAGGCAAAAGAAAAGTCTATGCGACAAGGATTTTTCAGGGAATTGGTGAGAGGAGTATAGAGAGGTGGAAAAATACCAGCGTAATGCGGAAGAAATTGTAGAAAAACAGCGGAAAGCAGAAGAGGAATTTTTGAAGGTTTTGAAAGAGTTTGATGTTGAAAAGCCTGAGGAGTCGTTTAAGAAACTGTGGGTGGATGAAAAGACCTACTTACAGCATCTACGCAAACGTCTAAAATTTGAAGAGGTTAAGAATTGGAAGGATTATTTGGTAAAAACGTTCGAAGCATTAGCAGATTATACTGATGTTTATTATGAGCAATATAGTAATTCTTGGGACAGAATCTATTACGACCGAAAACACAAGTGGATGGTTGTCTTAACGGAGCATGGACATATAATTTCAAGTATGAAGGTGAAGGAAACGCTAAAAGAAACCTTTGAAAGACATCTGAGGAGTGCTGAAGCAGGAAAGCAAAGACTAACAATCTACAAGGGTAAGAACAATGAAAAACTTAAGGCAGAAGCTAAAAGAAGACTTGAAATATTACGTCGTGGGGAGTAAAAATTTTTCTAAGGAAGATATTATTGAAATTCCAGGATTTGATTTTGATTTCAATTGGCTTGCATTGAAAAGAGAAAGACTTGAAAAAAACAAGTCTCTCCTAACTTCTGATGAGCGACGTATTCTGGAAGAGGCAGACCTGCGATTTATAGAGTTATGGGAACAGGTTAAAAACGAAGAGCCCTTAATTCTCCACAACAAAATAGCCAAATCCTTCCTTGAAGACATAGTTAAAATAGCCAAAGCCTCCCTTTCTACCAAAACCTCTGCCTGATTCCACCAGCTCTGGCGAGGCATTTTAAGTCAAAAGCTAGTTAGGGTTAGTTAAAAGTTAGTGAAGAAGTTAGTGAACCAAAACTAACCACGAAGTTCACTAACTGCGAAGCTCACTAACCCTGCCAAGTCGCAATCCCTTCCACTTCTCAGGGCATTTCAACCCTTTATGGCATGATGCTCCAGAAGAATGGGAAATAGTTGCAATCCCTTCCACTTCTCAGGGCATTTCAA
>CAJXJV010000024.1 GCA_913055135.1 uncultured Desulfurobacterium sp.
TGATGAGGCTGACGTTTTCTTTGATAGCCCTGTTTATTACTGCTTCAACGCCAGTAAGGACTTTCTCTGTCTGATCGAGGAAGCCATAGAGGATTTTTTGCTCCTTTTCCATCTCTCCAAATTTGTAAATAACGTCTCCTGCTTCGTAGCTGGAGACATGAATTGAAGGAACGAGTTCTTTTGAAATCATCTTTCTCATAACTCCTCTAATTGAGTCTGTAGAAGCCATTCGGTTGATTTCAAGAATTCCTGCGAGCTCCGCTGCAAGTTTTGATTTCCCAACTCCTGTTGCTCCGCCTATAAGGATGATTATGGGCTTGTCCAGTCTTTTCATCTGGCGCCAGAGGAGATACCTCTGGGCATACTCTTTTCCGAGCTTTTTCTTGAGGAATCTGCTTGTGATGTCACGGAGCTCAGACCTCTTTATTCTGAACTTTCCTTTTTGTCTCAGGTAATCTGCAATCTCCTTTGCGATTTCAAAGGCTTCCTGAACGTCAACTCCAGCGGATCTGATAGATCCAGCAAGAATTCCCCTTGAGAAAGGAACAAAAGTTTTCCCATCCGATTCAGCAACTAAAATATCTTTTTCACCTACTAACTGTCTGTACTTTTCTGCAACCTTTTTCCCGTAAAGGGACTTCAAAACCTTAAACACTAAATTTGTTAACTCTTCAGAAGTAATTGTTCCTTTGAATCTTGATGCAACTTCATCTGCAACGTTGTAAGCTTCATCTATTGAAAGACCGGTCTTTGTCAGGGATCTGACGAGAACACCCCTTGAAAACGGGTACTTTTCTCCAGAGCTATCTATTACGTATCTTTTCCTTTTTCTCTTTTTCTCCATTCCTGTAGATTTTCCTGATTAGTTTTAAATGTTGATTATAGCTCTTTGAGAAAATGTGTTCCTGGTCTTTTGCAACAAAGTAGAGGTATGGAGTCTTTTCTGGATACATTGCTGCCTTTATCGAATCGAGTCCAGGATTGCAGATGGGAGTTGGAGGCAGTCCTCTTATGTAGTAAGTGTTGTATGGAGAGGGAAATGAAGTATCGCCTCTATGAAGTTTCTCTTTCTCTATTCCTGCTACTTTGTAGGCATAGAAAACGGTTGGATCGCACTGAAGTTTCATACCTCTTGTGAGTCTGTTGTAGATAATGCCAGCAATTATCGGTTTCTCTTCGGGAAGAGAGGTTTCCTTTTCCACTATTGATGCGACTATCAGGATTTTGTCTTTTGTGACTTCCTTTAGTCCTCTTTTTACAATTTCTGGAGGGTCATAGTCTTTGAAGAGAGATTTTGTTTTCCTGTTAAAGTTTTTTACAGTTTCTTCTAAGATTTCTTTACAGCTTGCATTCTCCCTATGGTAGTATGTATCTGGAAAGATATAACCTTCAAGGAAATTTAAGCGTAGGGAGTTTAGAAACTCTTTATCTTTTGAAAGTTTCAGAACTTCTCCTTTTCTGCAGAATCCTTTTTCACTGAGGATTTTATCGACGTCAAAGAGGTTTGCTCCTTCCGGAATTGTTACCTTTGTAAGGCAGGGAGAGCCTTTTGTCAGTTCCTGAACGACTTCTACTGGAGAGTAAGTACCTTTTAACCTGTAACAGCCGGCTTTTATAGGAATGTGTTTGTATCGGATCCAGAAATAGAGGATCTGTTCATTTTCTATGACATTAAGTTCCTTTAGTCTTTTTAGAACTTCCCGGGTGCTTTGGTTCCTTTCTATCCGAATGTTTACATTGATTTCCCGTTTTTCATTGAGAGACCGGTAAGCATAGATGGAAGTGACGAAAGTTCCTGTTACAATGGCAATTAAAATCAGCAGAAGAACTCTTTTCACCTTTTGAGTTTCTCCGCAGCGCAGAGTAATCTCTGGAATGCAGTAATGTTTGAAAGAACGGCAAGGATAAGGAGGCATTCAACAAGAAATCCAGTTATAAGTCCGGCAAGGAGAAGGAAAAATCTTTCAGGTCTCTCAAGGATTCCAACCTTGCACTCTATGTTGAGAGATTCGGCTTTTGCCCGTGCATAACTTGTTGCAAAAGAGCCGACAGTTGAGAGAAGAGAAAGGATAAAGAGATTGAAATCCTGAAGGTAAAATCCCAGTGCAGCTATACCTGCAAGGGGGAAGAAATCTGAATATCTGTCAAGAAAGGAGTCAAGAAATGAGCCGAACCTTGAGGCTTTTCCGTTAACTCTTGCAATAATGCCGTCGAGCATATCGCATAAACCCGATAGAATGAAAAAGAGTGTTCCGACAAAAAAGTTGTTCATACCTATTGTGATACCTGAGATAAAAGAGAAAATAAACCCTGTAACTGTAATGATATTTGGTGATATCCCTGCGGACCCTGCCCGTTCTGCAAAGGGTTTGAGAAGTTCTTGAGTCTTTCCTTTTATATTTGTGGAACTTATCATTTTGTTTCCCTTGTGATTGTTAAGAGGAATTATAAATTAAAATTTTAGAAAATCTGAAAAATCTGGAGGGATTGAAGATGGAACAGGGACTTTCAAGGGAAGAACTGATTGAAATTATAGCAGCAATAATGGATGAGGAGGGGTTTGAAATCTACGAGCCTGAATCTGAAGAGGAGTATCTTCCTGACTTTTTGGCTGTTTACACCGATGAGAGTGGGGAAAAGCAGCAAATTGCTGTTCAGGTCGAAGATTGTCAGACTCTTCAAACGGAAGAAACAGAGAAGAGAGCAAAAGCAATTGCGGAGCACTGCAGAAGGTCGGGAGAGGGGTATCTCTTGGCTATTCCAATTGAGTGTGAGGACATAGGTAATCAAAAATTTGATGAGTGGGGACTCTCCGATGTTGCAGAGCTCATACCTGTCGGTATAGAGTTTGAGGAGGAAGAAGAGGAACTTTAATGGAGAGATATTACTCCTATTCCAGATACCTTAAAAATCTCTTTGGAGAGAGGGTCTATCGAGTAACAGTAGATGCCGGTTTTACCTGTCCTAATAGGGATGGTTTTAAAGGGAAAGGGGGATGCATTTACTGTTACTCTGGTTCTGATTATGATCCTGAAAAGAGAAGGAAGGAGATAGAGAAACAGATAGAGGAGGGAATAGAAAAGGTTAAGAGGCGCTACAAAGCAAAGAAATTTTTAGTTTACTTTCAGGCATACACCAATACCTACGCTCCACCGGAAGTTTTGAAGTCCATATACGATGAAATTAAGAAATTTCCGGAAGTTGTAGGTCTTATCATTGGCACCCGTCCAGACTGTGTTCCCGATGAGACTTTAGAGCTGATAAATTCCTACACGGACAGATATCTTGTCTGGATCGAGTATGGACTTGAGAGTTCCCACTTTAAGTCTTTGAAGTGGATGAATAGGGGACACGGTGTTTCCGATTTTGTGGATGCCGTTTTGAGAACCCGGAAGTTTCCGAAAATAAATATTTGTGCCCATACAATTTTAGGTCTTCCAACAGAAGATTACGATGACATGATGGAGACGGCGGATTTCTTGGCAGCACTGAAAATTGACGGTGTAAAAATCCATCCACTTCACGTGATAAAAAATACCGCACTTGAGAGAATCTACCTTGAGGAGCGGTTCAGACTTTTAACGCTTGAGGAGTATGTGGATTTAGTTGTTGACTTTATCGAAAGATTACCTAAAAAGACTGTTGTCCAGAGAATTACCGGAGAAGCTCCAGAAGACCTTTTGATCGGTCCCGAGTGGTGCAGCCATAGGGAGAAGAACAGAGTAATTCAAATGATAAGAAGAAGATTTGAGGAGAGGGATACCTATCAGGGAGTGAAGAGCCGTTTTTAATTGCTATACACAAAGATTGCGTATAATTTAAAATAAAGCCTTTTGAGAGGAAATTATGGGTGCTGTTAAAAAAGTAAGAACGAATATTTATCTTAATTTGGAAGTTAGAGAAAAGGCAAAGAAAGTTTTAGAACGGTATGGATTGAGTCTGTCAGATGCTGTGAATATATTTTTAACCCAGGTTACTCTTGAAAGAGGCTTTCCTTTTCCTATTCGAATTCCTAACGAAGAAACAAAAAAGGTTCTTGAAGAGGTGGAGAAAGGAGAAAATTTAGAAGATACAACTTTGGAAAGGATTTAGAGAATTTCACATAGGGGGAGATTTAATAGTTATCTACAAAAAGGAAAATAATAGACTGATATTGGTTCGCATAGGAACTCATAGTCAACTTTTCAAATGAAGGTTATAGCAGCGTTCAGTAGTAGATAGTTGGCTATTCTCGATGATAGGGTGTTCCTTTAATTATCTGCTCTGCCCTGTAGAGCTGTTCTAAGAGGACAATCCTTGCAACGTCGTGCTGAAGGGTCATTTTTGAGAGGGATAGGAGAAAGTTACTCTTTTCTCTGACTTCTTCCGAGAGTCCATCTGCACCGCCTATGAGAAATGTAATAAAAGGGTGTTTTTGAACAAAGGAGGCGAATTCCCGTGAAGTCATCTCCCTCCCCCTTTCGTCAAGGGCGATAATGTAACCCTTAGCTTTCTCCAGTAGCTTTTTCCCTTCCTCTTCCTTTGTTCGCTGTTTTTTGACTTCTACGATTTCTATGTTCTTAAGTTTTCTTAGATAGTAGTCCTGTGCTTCTTTCAGGATTGGAGAAATCTTACCGACGGCGACAACTTTTACTTTCAAACGCCTGTTTCCTCCGGTAGGAGGTCTGCAATCTCTACTCGTGGAGCATCCATCCAGAGTGATTCAAGGTTGTAGAGTTCCCTGAATTCAGGTCTGAATATGTGAATAATGAAATCGCCGTAGTCCATTAAAATCCAGTTTGCATTGTCGTAACCTTCAATGCTCAAGGGAATTATTCCATTCTCCTTGAGTTTTTTCTTTATCTCATCGGCGATTGTCCTTCCGTGGACGTCAGAGTTTGCAGTGAGTAGCAGGAAGTAGTCTGCAAGTGTTGTGAGGTCTCTCAAGTCGATAACTACAGGATTCTCAGCCTTTTTGTTTAGCGCAATTTTCAGGGCAAGTTTTAGCTTCTCTACGGTATCCAAATCCTCCTCCTTAAAGGGTTTCTTTTATTCTCCACCATAGTGAACGTTTTAAAGGATTGGTAACAGGTTCAACGTTAAGAATTTCCTCTCCATTCAGGATTCTTCTTGCCTTTTCACCGTATTGTGAATGGGGGTATTTTGATACCACTTCAGAGAGAATCTTCTTACCTATGCTTTGGTTTTTCTTTGCAATCTCTTTCCACTTTTCAATATCGCTCTTTATAAGTTTAATTCTGTTCTCTGCAACTTTTCTAACCTCTGGATCGTCTGACTTCAGTTTTTCCTTCTCCTTTTTGAGTTGATTCTTTAACCTCTCTATTTCTTCTTCGGACTGGATGGTAGTGAAGAAATAAGCTCTTCCTAACAGGTAGTCAAGTCTATCCATAGGTTCTACGTCGCTGAATTTCCCTTTTATGTCTTTGTATCTGTGAATAGAGGCTGTGAATTTGTGGATCATGTCGTAGGTTCCAGCAATGTAAACTTCGTGTTCTGCAAGTATCTTTCTTCCAATTTTTCTATAGGTTCTGGCTTTTTCCACTCGTGGGTCATCAGGATATCTCTTTATAAACTCTTCAAATGCATTAACTGCTTTCTTTGTAAAGGTCTGATCCCATTCGGGTCCTTTCACAAGGTTAAGATAAGAAACTCCAAGCCTGAATAGAGCATCCTTTGCCTTTGGAGATGCAGGATAGAGTTCTAAGAACTCCTCGTAGTTGAGGGCTGCATTTTCAAAGTCTTCATCGTTAAAGTAGGCATTTGCAAGGGTAATCTTTGCTATCTCCTGTTCCTTTGGGGGGAGTTCTCCCTGAAGGGCTTTTTCTAACATCTCAGCTGATTTCCCCCAGTCTTCTTCAAGTGCAGCCTGCATTCCCTTCTGGTAGAGACCTTCTGTAGTCTTTGGAATCCTCTCGCGTGAGAAGAGAAACATTAAAGCAGCGATGAAAATTACCCCTTTTCGCAAGATCACCTCCTATCCTCTTACAACTGTAAATTTTTCAATGTGGTAGTAATCAACAGGAATAACCTTGATTTCCTTTTTGTAAATCTCTTCAATTCTATCAATTATATCTTTTTCATCTCCTTTTAACTTCTCAGCTACTAAGGGATTTGCATAGACCTTTATTACCCTTGAGCTTGAATGGTTTATTTTTAAAAGGGACAGAATCTCTCTTTCTATTTCAAAAGCTACGGTTTCAACCGATTTTACTCTTCCCTTTCCTTCACAATAGGGGCAGGTCATTGTGAGACTTTTACCCAGACTCTTTTTGACCCTTTTTCTCGTCATTTCTACAAGCCCAAGGTCAGACATGTTGACTATCTTTGTCTTTGCTCTATCCCTGGAGAGCTCTTCTTCAAGGGTTTTCAGGAGGAGTTGCTTGTTCTCCTCCTCTTTCATATCAATAAAGTCAATGACAATAATTCCACCTATGTCTCTCAGCCTGAGCTGTCTTGCAATTTCCCTTGCGGCAGCAAGGTTTATTTTTAAGGCTGTTTCTTCAAGAGTTTTCGTCTTCCTGAACTTTCCACTGTTTACGTCAATGGAGACAAGAGCTTCGGTTTCATCTATCACAATGTAGCCACCGTTGGGAAGATAGACCTTCCGCGAGAGGGCTTTTTCGATGGCCTTTTCCACTTCAAACCGCTGAAAAAGGGGGATATCCTTATTGTAGTATTTTATTCTTCCTGCAAGTTTTGGAATGAAAGCTTTTGCAAAGTTTACAGCTCTCTCAAACTCAGCCTTTGAATCTATTATAACTTCTGAAACATCTTCTGTGAGAAGGTCTCTCAGGGTTTTCGGTACTATTTCCAGATCCTGGTAGAGGAGTGATGGAGGGGGTCTGTTTTCAGATTTTTCAAGTAATCCTTTCCATACCTTTAGTATGTAGTCGAGGTCTTTTTTCAGGTCTTCTTCTGTGGCTCCTTCTGCTGCCGTTCTGACTATGATTCCATACTCTTCAGGTTTAATCTTTTCTGCTATCTCCTTCAGTCTCCCCCTTTCCGATTCGTCTGTGATTCTCCGGGAGATTCCGATTTTGTTTACAGTTGGAAGTAGAACGAGGTAGTGGCCGGGAATTGTGATGTTTGTTGTTATCCTGGGACCTTTTGTTCCTATGGGTTCTTTTGAGACCTGAATAAGGACTTCCTGTCCTTCTGAGAGAACCTCTTCTATGGATGGAAGTTCAATTTCCTGAGTTTGTGTTGTTTCGTCAAATGGGTCATCTTCTTCCTCAAATTCAACTGTAACTGCATCTCTCACGTAGAGAAATGCCTTCTTTGAGATTCCAATGTCAACAAAAGCTGCCTGAACGGCAGGGACAATTTTTATAACTCTTCCCTTGTAAATGTTTCCGACAATTCCCCTATTTCCCTTTCTCTCGACGTAGAACTCCACAAGCTGACCATCTTCTAAAATGGCGATTCTGACCTCTTTTGTATGGGCGTTTATCAGTATCTGTTTCTTAGGTTTGGATGAGTGCTTCTCTACACACCTTTGCTGTTCCAAGGTTCAATCCTATCCAGTTTAATATATCCTGAATGTTTAAAATATTGCCATCTATTACGTTTATGGCAATTTCTATTCTGTCATTCTCCTCTTTAAGCAGAGCTATGTAATCCTTTAGAATGACCTCTTTCCCTTTTCTGCTGGTTAGTTTTTCCTCTTTAAGCGGGGAGAGGTCATATTCAGTAAATGGAACAATTGTGTATGTTACCGTTTTTATTTTACTTAAAAGAGTTTCCTTAGGTTCAAGGTCTATGAAGCCTTTGAACTTTAAACCTTCTGGCAGGAAGTCCTTCGAGCATCTAATGAACTTTTCAAAGTTGAAGCTTTCTTCCGTGAGTTCTATCTCAACAATTTCTCCTTTGCCTTCAACGCCTACGGGGAGTCCAAGGAGGATGTTTATCTTTGGATGGGGGTTAAACCCTTGCGAATATCTTAAGGGTAGCCCGAACTTACGGAAGGTTCTTGTAAACGCCCTTGTGAGGTCGAGGAGAGAGAGGTACTTCGCAAACCCTGTCTTTTCAAAGACAAGGGCAACTTTTCTTTTAAGTGGAAATTCCCTCTTTGGTCTTGGGGGGACTTTGAACTCTATCTTTTCCGGTATAGGATAGTTTTTCAGGTCTTTTATCTGTTGTGGTGTGCAGGCTCCACAGGCGTGACAGCCGACAATTCTACAGTCTCGAGTCCACTGTTCCTCTTCTGCCTTTTTGAGTTCTCTGAGGAGAAAGTTTTTGCTGACAACACCATCTATAAAATCCCAGGGGAGTTCTTCTTCAAGACTCCTTCTTCCTGTTGCCTTTTCAATGTTAAATCCTGTCTTTTCAAAAGCTCTAAGCCATCCATCCCAGTTAAAAAACTCGTTCCATCCATCAAGCTGGCATTCTTCAATGTGCGCAGCTTCAAGGAGCCTGCTGGTCTCTTCATCACCTCTTGTAAGTATTGCTTCAATGAGAGATTGCCTGTAGTCGTGAAATCGGAGGATAAAGCTTCTGGGAGCTTTCTTTTTTATGTACTCTATTTTTTCTTTTACCTCTTCTTCCTTTGCAAAGGGTTCCCACTGGAATGGGGTAAATGGTTTGGGAACGAAAATCGATATTCCTGCAGCAAGGTGTTTCTTTCCTCTGTATTTCCTTCCGATTTTATAAACCTGCCAGAGCAGACCTATAAGAGAATCAATGTCTTCATAGAGTTCAAAAGGCAGACCTATCATAAAGTAGAGTTTCAACCTTCCCCAGCCTCTTGAGAATAGACCTTCTACAGCTTTAAAGAGGTCTTCATTTGTAAGCTCTTTGTTGATTATCCTCCGGAGCCTATCTGAACCTGCCTCTGGAGCAAGGGTGAATCCTGTTTTCTTAACCTGCATTATTTGAGAGGCAAGATCCGGGTTGAATCCCTTTACCCTCATCGATGGCAGGGAAAGGGAGATCATCTCTCTATAGCAGGTTTCCATTATTTCAGGGACAAGGATGTTGAACCTGCTGTGGTCGGAGATTGAAAGAGAAGATAAGGAGGCTTCCTCGTAACCCGTGTTTTTAAATGTTTCTTCTATTAGTTTTTTGATGAGCTTTTCATCCTTCTCCCTGTAAGGTCTGTAAATGTAACCTGCCTGGCAGAATCGACATCCTCTGAGGCATCCCCTGGCAGCTTCAACTGCTATCCTGTCCTGAGCCGTTTCAACGATTGGAACAGGAGGAGAGGTTGGGAAATAACCCTCTTTTACTCCGGTAAAAACCGCTTTCTTTACAGGGTACTTTCCAAATGCCGGAACCCAGACGCCCTCTATCTTTTTAGCTTCATGGAGGAAATCCTCTTTGCTTGCGCCGGATTTCTTAATTTCTCTCAATAATTTTGCTATTTCAACAAGAGTTTCTTCACCGTCGCCGATGGAAACAAGATCCACAAAGGGAGAGATGGGAACCGGGTTATACATGCAGGGACCGCCGGCAAAGATGATGGGAAATCCTTCCCTCTCTTCTCTTCTGAAAGGAAGTCCCGCAAGCTTTATCACCTGAAGTGCGTTTGTAAAGGTGAGCTCTGAGGAAAAGGAAAGTCCCCAGAGGTCGTAATCTTTCACCGGGCGGAGAGCTTCAAGCGTGTAGAGAGGGATTCCTCTCCTTTTCATTAGTTCCTGCATGTCGGGACGGGGAAGGTAAGCTCTGTGACAGAGAGCAAAGTCTGTCAGGTTGTTGAGAATATGGTAGAGAATCTTTCCACCTATGTGGGAACTTCCAACTTCATATAGGTCTGGATAGGTGAGGACAAACCTTACTTCTCTCTCTTCAAATGAAGGAGCTCTCTGGTTTAGCTCCAGAGGTAAATAAGCAGATGGTTTCTTTACGTTGTAGAGCTCTTGAATGAGCTTTTCGTCCTTAAAAATCGTCAAAGAAGTCTCCTGTATCAAATTCGTTGTCATAATCTACAAAGTCATCTTGAATAGTGTAATTCTTTTCTTCATCGTGGTTATCTAAGCTTGAAGAATCAGTATCCTCTTTATGAAATTCTTCGGCTTGATGTGCAACTGCTTCGTGTATTGAGTCTGCTATAAGATCTGCAATTAAAAATCCTGCAGCAGTTCCAAGGATTGTTCCAAGCCATGGGAATCCCGGAGTGTAGGGCTCTCCAGATGGGGATTGTGTTCTTGAGAAGAGTTTCTGGAGTTCCTCTTTTCTTACAGGAACGGTTATTATCTCTCTACCGTTATCCAATTTGATTTCGTAGGTATTCTCATCTAACTTTTCAAAGGAAAAGCGTTTGAGCTCGGAGCTCCTGAAAAATCTGAAGCTTCCTTCCTTGAAATAAGAGACACCATCTTCTGAAAAGTTGAGAATAGAACCATCGATTCCTTTAATCTCTACAGTTCTTCTTCTCCTGTTGTTTTTTATCAGCGTAGGGACAATTACCAGAGTGAAGATAAAAAAGAGAAAGAGAATCAGAAACAGCGTTATTCTCATATCATTCTCCTTATCAGGTATTCTAAGATAAAAATTAGGCAAATAGGGTATTCAAGTCCCACTGACCTTCAGGTATATCCTGACATGTTAAAATCCAAAAGGAGAACTCTGCCAGAAAAAACCTCTCAGTATTAAAAGCTGGATAGAAAAATCAGGAATTCTCTCATTTTATTGAATGCTCCAGCAGTTGGTTCAAATCTTCAAAAGATTGCTACTTCAACACTCCTAAAATCCTCAGCAAAAACGTAACAGCATTCTGGTTCATTAAAACAATTAAAAATCCGAGTATCAAAAGCTACCTTTTCTTTTAACTCCTGATGAGGAATAACTCTGATGGCTGAAACAGTGATGTTCATTGGTATTTCGCTTTTGCCTGGAATTCTCTTCTCTACTACTTTGGGATTGTTTATAAACCATCTAAAGGTTTACCTTAAGCCTGAGATGTTCAGGATAGACAGCTTTATATTACGATCTGTCCGGATCTGACTTTCCTCTTTTTGCTGAAATACTCAACAACTTCTTCAGTGGTCATCTTTAAAAGTTTCTCATTCAATTCCTTAAGGATTTCTTTCCTTTCCTCCGTCCAGTTTCCTTTTGCACAGCTCATGAGTTTTATAAACCTTATAAAGTCCTCGAGTCCAAGTTCTTCTACAAGAGCTTCACATCCTTTTCTGATAAGTTCTCTGTCGTTCTCAACTGCTGGCATAGCTCCTCCAGAATTCAACCGGGTTCATTATTTCAACTTTCAAGTTATTGAGTTTTTTTAGCTTTTTCAACAAGCGTTTATCAACTGTGAGAAACACATCAGCCCCATCTTCGGCACAAACGACATGTAAGGCATCAAAATACGTAATTCCT
>CAJXJV010000025.1 GCA_913055135.1 uncultured Desulfurobacterium sp.
ATATCGAAAAGATAATTGATAGTTCTATTTTCCCTAATGAAATCTGTTAGTCTTTCAAAAACTTGAAATTTTATATCCTTATCTTGGCTTGCCTTCATCGTGTTTGTTCTCCAGAAATTTCTGACACAAACTCCTTAATACCTTCCCAGCTCCTTCCATAATATCTTTGATAATCTCTTCAGCCGTCTCTTCTTTATTTACGTAACCAACAACCTGACCAGCCATTACAGAACCCCACTCAACGTCTCCCTGCTCTGCTGCAAGTCTTAGACGGCCTCTTCCAAGTTCCTCTAACTCTTCCTTTGGAGCTCCAGAAAACTCGAGTTCTGCAAACTTCCTCGTAAGCTTGTTTTCAATAAGTCTAACCGGATGACCCGTTGTAATTCCGGTAACAGTTACCTGATTGAACCTCGCCTTCAGGATTTTTTCCTTATACTTAGGATGAACATTACACTCTTTTGCAGCTAAGAACCTTGTTCCGACCTGAATCCCTTCAGCTCCGAGGACAAATGCTGCAGCAGCCTGCTCGCCAAGGGCAATTCCACCGGCAGCAATAACTGGAATGTTTACAGCTCTGACGATTGAAGGTATCAGAACCATAGTTGTAAGTTTTCCTATGTGCCCTCCTGCTTCCATTCCCTCGGCAATTACTGCATCACAACCATTCCTCTCCATTCTCTTCGCAAGGGCATCACTTGCAACAACAGGAATAACTTTTATTCCCTTTTCTTTAAAAGCTGGAATGTACTTCCCGGGATTTCCAGCACCCGTTGTAACTACAGACACTCCTTCTTCCAGACAGACCTCTATAATCTCTTCAGCGTTTGGCATCATAAGCATTATGTTAACACCAAATGGCTTGTCTGTTAGTTCTTTACATTTCCTTATTTCCTTTCTCAGCTCATCAGCACTTCTGTTTCCCCCTGCAATTATTCCAAGACCTCCCGCATTTGAAACAGCAGCAGCAAGCTCTGCATCGGCTATCCATGCCATTCCACCCTGAAGTATCGGATATTCAATTCCAAGTATTTCACAAATTCTTGTTTTAATCATCAGTTAGTCCTCCCCTCTGCGAACTTTTCAAATCCTCAAAATACACGAACCCCAAGTAAACCCTCCACCAAAGGCAACTAAAAGTACAAGATCCCCTTTTTTCAGTCTGCCCTCTTTTATAGCTTCGTCCAGAGCTATCGGAATAGAAGCAGCACTTGTATTTCCATATCTATCAAGATTGATAAAGATCTTTTCTTCGCTAATTCCAAGCCTTTCTGCTACAGCATTTATTATCCTGACATTTGCCTGATGAGGAATGAGAAGTTTGACTTCTTCTGCAAGAATACCCGATTTATCCAACACCCGCTTTGCAGATTCAACCATTGTTCTGACTGCCACTTTAAAAACTTCATTTCCCTTCATTCTTACATAAAAAGGATACTCCTCATTTGAACCAACAGACGGAACATAGAGAAGGTCTCCATAAGAACCATCTGCTCCCAGGTCAAAACCTAAAATACCTTCATTATCTTCCTTTTTCAGCAAAACAGCACCAGCACCGTCGCCAAACAGAATACACGTGGTTCTATCTTTCCAGTTCATTATCTTTGAAAATCTTTCAGCTCCGATAACAAGGGCTTTGTCAATTTCTTTCGTTCTCATTATGGAATCTGCAACGTAAAGAGCGTAAATGAAACCTGTGCATGCAGCGGATATATCAAAAGCAATAGCCCTTTTATTTTCTATCTTTGCCTGAACCTTGCAGGCTGTTGATGGGAAAAACGCATCAGGTGTTGCTGTAGCAACGACTATGAGATCTACCTCCTGGGGATCCCTCCCCTCAAGGGCTCTTACAGCCGCTTCTGTTGCAAGGTCTGAGGTTGTTTCTCCTTCGCTTATTCGCCTCTCTCTTATCCCTGTTCTTGCTGTTATCCATTCATCAGAGGTTTCTACCATCTTTTCAAGATCAAAGTTTGTAAGAACCCTATCCGGCAGAAAAGAACCTGTTGAAACAATCTTAATTCCCATTTATCTTCCCGTACTTCCCGATGTTTTCTTCAATGTGCTCATTCAGATGAGATTCAGCAAACTGTGAAGCCACTTTTATGGCATTCTTAATTGCTTTTGCACTTGAACTTCCGTGAGAAATTATAACAGGCGCTCTTACACCTAAAAGTGGAGCTCCACCCCACTCTTCATAATCTATTCTCTTTTTAAAACTTCTTATGGCTGGTTTCAGAGTAATCGCTCCAATTCTTGAAACAAAGTGACTTTCTATCTCCTCTTTTAAAATCTTTGCAAGGATATTGGCAAGACTTTCGCTGAGCTTGAGAGCAACGTTTCCAACAAAGCCATCGCAGACGATAACATCAAACTTTCCAGAGTATATGTCCCTACCTTCTGCATTTCCAACAAAGTTCAGCCCTTTTTCCTTAGCAGCCTTCAAAAGCTGATAGGTCTCTTTCGTCAACTCGTTCCCCTTCCTCTCTTCTTCCCCAATGTTGAGAAGACCAACCTTGGGATTCTCTTCTTTTAAAACATACTTTGCGTAAGCCTCTCCCATAATCGCAAACTGGAGAAGGTGAATTGGTTTACAGTCAACGTTTGCACCAACGTCAAGAAGGAAAGTTTTACTTTTAAGGTTTGGAAGAATTGCGGATATGGCAGGTCTTTCAACACCTTCCAATCTACCGAGGGTAAAAAGAGAAATTGCCATTACAGCGCCGGTATTTCCGGCACTTACAAAAGCATCTGCCAATCCTTCCTTTAAAAGTCTTGTGCCAATATGAATGGAGGAGTTTCTCTTCTTCAGAGCTCTGGATGGCTGTTCATCCATTGAAACCGATTCATCGGCATGTACTACTTCAATCCTTTCAGCCGGGAAAGAGTACTTTGAAAGCTCCTCTTTTATTCTGGA
Organism: uncultured Desulfurobacterium sp.; assembly: GCA_913055135.1. Taxonomy (GTDB): domain Bacteria; phylum Aquificota; class Aquificia; order Desulfurobacteriales; family Desulfurobacteriaceae; genus Desulfurobacterium. The sequence continues at coordinate 2,912 of CAJXJV010000025.1, forward strand.
CTCATCACCAACCAGAATAATGTTAATTCCATAATCTTTTGCAGCCTGAAGTGCACCCATGACTGGAACATGGGGGGCATGGTCTCCCCCCATAGCATCCAGAACCACTTTCATTTATTCTTCTACCTCAAGTACAGTCTCTCCTTTGTAGTACCCACAATACTTACAAACTCTGTGAGGAAGCTTAGGGTTCAAGCAGTTTGGACATACAGAGATAGCTGGGTTCTTGGCTTTCCAGTGAGTTCTTCTCTTGTCTCTCCTTGTCCTTGAAACTTTCCTCTTTGGAACTGCCATCTCACTTCTCCTTTTCTTTAAGTTTATCTCTAAGTGCTTTTAACTTTTCCCAGCGTTTATCTGTCTCTTTTTCCATAACCTTTTCCTCTTCTTCGACAGAAAACTCCGGTACCTCACACAGTTCGTCACACAGAGGCTTTATCGGAATACTGAGAAGTATCTGTTCACTTACCACTTCTGCAAGGTCAAGGACATCTTTGTCAGAAAATTTTATATCAAGATCGGCAGCTTTTATCTCACCACCGGATATTTCTGAGGTCGGCATCAACTGGTAATAAAAGCTTTTCTTTATCTTCTCTTTGAACTTCTTATTGCATCTACTACAGATGAGCTCAACTTCACCCTCTATCCTGCCATAGATATCATATCCCACTGGCTTCCTGTAAACCTCTATGTGAAGCTTAAATGGAGTAGAAGACACTACTTCCTCTTCCGGAAGCTCCAGGATAGATGGCTGAATCTCCGTATCAACTTTTATAGGCTCTCTCTGCGTAACTTCGTTAAGGTTGATTCTCCTCTTCATCATACACCTGTGATAAGATTGATCCAAAATTTGTTTGGTAAAGTTATGCAGAGAATCTTCACTTTGCAAATTGTCGGGAGTGCTAATAAGTTTATGCTCAAACCTAAAACTCTGGAGGATTTTATGAAGAAAACTCTTTTGACTCTATCAATTGTGGCAGTTACATTTACTTGCGCCAGTGCAGCAGATAAGGTTCTGGCAAGGGTAAACAGAAAGTCAATCACTGAATCCCAGCTGGAAGAGGTTTTAAACAGATTACCAGCAAACTACAACTCTGTCAAGAACAACCCTCAGTTCAGGAAACAGATATTGAACACACTCATAAATCAGGAGATCCTCTATCAGGAGGCTAAAAAAGAGAATATAGAAAAGGATAAAAAAGTTCAGGAACAGATTGAAGAAGCGAAAAAACAAATAGTTATCAATGCTCTTCTTGAAAAACATCTGAAAATAAATGATGTAAAAGTTTCAGATGAAGAAGCAAAAGCCTTTTACGAAAAGAACAAAGCTCAATTTACAGACGCAAACGGTAAGCAGGTTCCATTTGATACTGTGAAACCGTTTATAGTTCAGACCTTGGAACAACAGAAGAAGAGAGAAGCCTTTATGATGGCTTTCAACAAATACATAGATGAACTCAAGAAGAAAAATAAAGTAGAAATAGTAAAATAAGGCAAATTAGAGGTCTTCTCACTATATATTGTGGAGGAGCAGATGAAGAGGCTTCTTACCCTTATTCTGATGCTAATTTCCTTTTCCGCTTCATCTTATGGAAAGGTGATTGATTATATTGTTGCAGTGGTCAACGGTCAGCCAATCCTTTACAGCGAGCTCTTAGAGTATGCAAGGAACAGTAGAATGCGAGACTTGAGGGTTGCCAGAGACTCTCTTATAGAGAAGAAAATACTTCTTACAGAGGCTGAAGCTGAAGGTCTAACTGTTTCAGATGAGGCAATAAAGAACGCTCTTGAAAACTTTATAAAAAACAGCGGTTTCAGGTCAAGAGAGGAATTTGAAAAAGCTCTTGAAAAAGAAGGTCTAACCATCGATGATGTGAAGAAGAAGCTAAAGGAACAACTTCTTGTTGCAAAGCTCATAGGAAGAAACGTTAAGTCTAAGATTCACGTTACAGATATTGAAATCGAAAAAGTCTGCAGAGAAAGACAGAGCAAACCCATCAGAGAGGTTTACTACATATTTGTTAAGGACAGGGCAAAAGCAGATAAGGTTATGGAACTCCTCAATTCCGGCGTTCCTTTTGAGAAAGTTGCAAAAGAATACTCCGAGGACAGAGCAACTGCCGAGAAAGGCGGTTATATTGGAAAAGTGACAAAGGGAGCTCTTATAAAGCCACTTGATATAGCAGTCTGGGCAGCAAATCCTGGAAGTTACAAATTAGTTCAGGGAAAGAACGGTTACTACATCGTCTATGTGAAAAGTGAGAGGGTTGAAGGGTGTAACAGGAATAGAATAAGGGAAGAGCTCTACACTCAGAAATTCCAGAAAGCTCTTAAAGAGTATGTGGATTCATTAAAAGCGAAAGCAAGTGTAAAAGTTTATTTCTAAGATTTTCAACTTTTAACTGATGGGGTGCTGTGGGCACCCTTTATTTTTGTCACAAAGCAGTAACTTCTTTCCGATTGGTAAACTGCATAAATTCTAAACTTCAGAACTTTGGATCAGGGGTAAAAATTGGTCGTAGTAAAACTAAAACCTTTTGAAGAGATATTAAAAGCTTTAGAAGGTTTCAAAAAGGTATTTATCTTTGGCTGTGAACTTGGCTCTGGAAGGTGTAAAAACGGTGGGCTGCGGGAAGCAGTAGAGCTTGGAGAAAAGTTGAAAGAGAAAGGTTTTGAAATAGTAGGAATCAAAAGTCCTGGAGGAACATGTATTTTAGAAAGGATTTCGTTCCCCGGAAGGGAGCTTTTAAAAGAAGCAGAAAAGAATTCAGAAGTAATTATCTCATTAGCCTGTGGAGCTGGAACACAGCTTATTGCTGAAAATGTTGATATACCTGTTTTGACGGGGGTTACCACCCTCTTCATAGGTGCAGAGAGAGAAGGGAAATACTTTAACGAATACTGTATCGCCTGTGGAGACTGTATCATATCTGAAACTGGTGGAATATGCCCTATAGCAAGGTGTCCAAAGTCTCTCACCAACGGTCCGTGTGGCGGTGCTATAGATGGAAAGTGTGAAGTTGATCCATCGATTCCCTGTATCTGGTATCTAATTGCAGATAGAATGGAGAAAATTGGAACACTGAGAAAGCTTAAAATTAGAGCTCCTTTTAAGGATTACTCAAAGTCTGTCTATCCAAGGAGTTTAATTCTGGAGGAAGAAGCTTGACTTTCAGCGAGAAGTTGAAAAACGGCAAATTTATAATTACCGCAGAGGTTGCTCCACCGAGGGGAACCGACTGGAAATCTGTTATTGAAAGCATCAAACCTTTAAAGGAAAAAGTTGATGCTTTTAACGTTACAGATAACCAGCGTTCAATGGTCAGGATGTCTTCCCTTGCAATGTCAAAGCTTCTTTTAGATTCAGGGTTTGACCCGATATTTCAGATTACCTGCAGAGATAGAAACAGGATTGCGCTTCAGTCGGAACTCCTCGGTGCGGCAGCACTCGGAATAAGAAATATCTGCCTGATGACCGGTGATTTTACAACCCTTGGAGATCAGCCAGACGCAAAACCTGTTTTTGACATCGATTCCGTCCAGCTTATAGAGCTTGCAAAGAAACTTGAAAGTGGGAAACTCCTCAATGGTAAGGAAATTAAAGGAAGCGTAGAGTTTACAGTAGGAGCAGTCTATAATCCCTTTGCAGGTCCCAAAATCTTGCAGGAGTGGAAACTTAGAAAGAAAGTGGAAGCGGGAGCAGAGTTCATCCAGACCCAGCCGGTTTACGATATACGTGTTGCAGAAGAAGTAAACGATTTAATTGAAGCTCTGGGAGCAGTCCCCATAATAGGTCTCCTTCCAGTGAAGAGTCTTAAGATGGCAAACTTCATGAAAAAGCTTAATCCAACCTCTGTTCCTGATAAGTTGATTGAGGGTCTTGAAAAGGCAAACGATCCAGCCCAGTATGGCTGGGATTACGTCATAGATATTGCCCACGCAATTGCAGAGTTTGGAAGAGGCATACACTTCATGCTGGTCGGGAAAACTTCCGAACTTGCAGCTTTCATCGACTATCTACGAAACGACAGTCCATATAACCACAAGTTTTAGGGGAAGTTATGAAAGTTCCTGTTCACGTTGGCATAATAATGGATGGAAATGGTAGATGGGCTCAAAGGAGAGGTCTTCCCAGAATAGAAGGGCACAGAGAGGGTGCAAAAGTAACTGAGAAAATAGTCATTGCTGCAAGTAAAATGGGGATAAAGTACCTTTCTCTATATGCCTTTTCCACAGAAAACTGGAAAAGACCCAAAGAAGAGGTTAACTTCCTGTTCCACCTTATGTATGAATACGTTAAAAGTAAACTTCCCCTTTTTCTTGAAAACAACGTCAGTTTCAGAGCAATGGGAAGGTTATGGGAACTTCCTGATTACCTTCAGGAAGGCTTTAAAGAGATGGAGGAAAAAACTGCCCATTGCGATGGAATGGTTGCACTCTTTGCAGTTAACTACGGTGGAAAGCAGGAAATTCTTGATGCTACAAATAAGGCAATAAAGGCTGGAGAGAAAGAGATTACTGAAGAAGTCCTGAGGAAATATCTCTACATACCTGAACTTCCTGATCTTGATCTCCTTATAAGGACAAGCGGAGAGCTGAGAATTTCAAACTTTCTCCTCTGGCAATCTGCATACACGGAGCTCTGGTTCACAGAAACCCTGTGGCCAGATTTCACAGAAGAAGAGTTCAAAAAAGCTATAGAAGACTTTAAGAGAAGAGAAAGACGGTTTGGTGGTATCAAATGAGAGAAAGGATAATTGGAGCAATTCTTGTCGTTCTTTATGCCATCTTCATGGTTGCTTCTCCCTATAACTTTTATGTCTCTCTCGTTTATCTTCTTGGCGTTGGAATGGTTTCGGAGCTCTGTAACTTCACAGGACTCAAAAACAGCAAAACCTCTGTAATAGTCATCTTCTCGATTCTTTTCTTTGCTGGCGTTCATGTTTCATCCCTTTCATTTCTTCTCCCCACAGCAGCCATGATCTTTCTCTTTGGATATTTCGTAACCATTGAAGGAAAGGTTCCAGATAGGTTTCTGGCAATTGCAGGATTTTTCATATACCTTCTCATTGGAACAGTGGCTATTGGCAAACTCTCAAAGAGCTATTTTGTTCTGCTTTTGAGCATAGTCTGGTCTGTTGATACATTTGCCTATCTCGTGGGGAAGTATTTCGGTAAAAGAAAACTGATTCCAGAAATAAGCCCTAAAAAGACAGTTGAAGGAGCAATAGGAGGAGCTGTTGGAGGAGTTATAGTCTCGTCAATCATTGGAGAATATTTGGGTATTTTTGAAGTTTCATTACTTACAGCTTTTTCTCTTTTTGTTCTGACACTTATTTCCCAGATTGGAGACCTTATTGAAAGTTACATTAAAAGGATTTTTGGAATCAAAGACTCTGGCACTATAATTCCTGGACATGGCGGTCTGCTTGACAGGCTTGATAGCAGTATTTCAGTTGCACCATTTTTAGTTGTTTTTGGAGGTTTACAATGAAGATTGAAATTGGTCATGGAAGTGGAGGCAAACTAACAAGAGAACTGATAGAAAACCTATTCCTCAAGTATTTCTCTTTCCCAGAGCTAAAGTCTCTCCAGGATGCTTCCTATCTTCAAACGGAAACCGGCAAAATAGCAATAACGACAGATTCCTATGTTGTCAGTCCCTACTTCTTTCCTGGTGGAGACATTGGAAGCCTGAGCGTTTCTGGAACTGTAAACGACTTAACCGTTAGTGGTGCAGTTCCACGTTTTATATCTGTGGGATTTATCCTTGAGGAAGGACTAAAGTTCTCAGACCTTGAAAAGATTGTTGAAAGTATGGCAGAAACGGCAAAAAAAGCTGGAGTAAAAATAGTTGCAGGCGATACAAAAGTTGTAGAAAAAGGAAAGTGCGATGGTCTTTACATAAATACAACCGGAATAGGAGAAGTTGTTAAACCTCTTTCCCCAGAATTTGCAAAACCCGGAGATGTTGTAATCATTACCGGTTTTGTCGGTGATCACGGAATAGCGATATCCCTTGCAAGAGAGGAATTTGATGTTGAAACGGGAGTTTTAAGCGACTGTGCTCCTTTGAATTCTCTTTTGGTTCCACTTTTCGACGTAAAAGGATTGAAGTGGATGAGAGACCCTACAAGGGGCGGACTTGCCACAGTATTGATAGAGTTTTCTGAGATGTCAGGACTTGGAGTCAGACTCTATGAAGAAAAGATTCCTGTCAGAGAAGAAGTTCAGTTTGTCTGCGAGATGCTTGGATATGATCCTCTTTATCTTGCAAACGAAGGAAAAACTGTAATTGTGGTCGATAGGAAAGATGCTGAAACTGTTCTGGAAAAGCTCAGAGCTCATCCTCTTGGAGAAAATGCAGAAATAATTGGAGAAGTTACAGACAAAACAAGAGATGTCCGTCTTGTTACTTCTATTGGTGGAGAAAGAAGGCTGGAGCTCTTAGAGGAAGACCCACTTCCAAGGATATGCTAAATGTTAGGACATGAGCTTACAATCGTTCTCTTTGCCTATCTTTTGATAATCGCTGTTGTCCTCTTTGACATAAAAACAGGCATTGGATTCTGGAAGGATATCTTAGTAGCTTCAATTCTCTCCATTGTTCAGTTAATCGGAATCGGATTTGTAATCCTTTTCCTCTTGAAGTTAAAGATTAAAAGTCTAAATCTTTTATTTGTTATCCTGTTTTTTATAAATGCATCCCTCATAGCTCTTAGAAGGTTTAACTTCAAAGCTTATAGTAAGTTTAAAGGATTTTTTATTATACTTTTCTCGATTTCTACCGTATCAACCATCTCTCTTCTTACTCTCTACACTGCTGGAATTCTTCACCTTAAAGCCAACAGTATCATTCCACTGGCAGGAATAATTGCAGCGGCTGGAATGAGAAGTCTCTCATTTGCATTCAAATACTACAAAACAAGACTGAAAGATCTGGAAGAGATAATTCTTGGAATGGCAGCTTTAGGAGCTTCCGACTTAGAGATTTTTAAGTTCATTTTTAGAGAACTTATAAACGATATCACCGTTCCCGTAAGAGATATGCTCCGTTCCTCCGGTATTGTTCATATTCCCGGTGTGATGGTTGGACTTTTAATAGCAGGTATCTTACCACTAAAAGCGGCTGTAATACAGTTTGCAATTCTTACAACAATGGTTTTTCAATTTACATTTGTTCCCACAATAGCACTATTTACACTGGTAAAACTTTACGGACTAAAAATCGAGGTGTGAGATGAAAGAAAGGGTAGAAAAACTGATTAAAGCAATTCATGAAATTACTCCGAAGGATAGGAAGATAAAAATAATGAACGTCTGTGGTTCTCACGAACACACTATCACCCACAGCGGGATGCGTTCTCTCATGCCTGAGAATGTTGAACTTGTCCCTGGTCCCGGCTGTCCCGTCTGTGTTTGTTCTGAAAGCGACATAATAAATGCTATAAACCTATCAAAAAGAGACGACACAATTCTTGTTACGTATGGAGATATGCTTAGAGTTCCAACTCAAATAGGTTCCATTAGAAGCAATGGTAGAAACTACAAAATGGTTTCGGCTCCTCACGAAGTTCTGAAAATCGCAAAGGAAAACTCTGATAAAAATGTTGTCTTCTTTTCAATTGGATTTGAAACAACAACTGCCCCGACTGCTGCTCTTATCGAGACAGGACTTCCTGAAAACGTCACAATCCTCACTTCTCAAAAGCTCACTCCAGAAATTATGGAGATTTTAGTAAAGGACTCAGAAGTTGGTGTTGACGCTTTTGTTGCCCCCGGTCACGTTTCAGCAATAGTCGGTGCAAATGCGTGGAAAGTTTTTCCTGAAAAATACGGTATCCCCACAGTTGTTGCAGGTTTTGAACCAGAAAATCTACTCCTTGCAATTTTCAGAATTCTGCTACAGATAAAAGAAGGTATAGCAGAGCTTGAAAACGTCTACAGAGGTGTTGTAAAACCGGAAGGAAATAGAAAAGCTCAGGAACTCATGTACAAATACTTTGAAAAGACAGATGTAAACTGGAGAGGAATTGGCTATATTCCAGAGTCTGGACTCGAATTTAGAAAAGAATATGACCACATAAATGCCAAAAAAGTTTTCAATCTTCCAGAAATTGAGGAGAAAAAGGTTCCTGGCTGTATATGTGACAGGATAGTCCTTGGAAAAGCTTATCCAGATGAGTGCAAACTCTTTGGAACTGCCTGTACTCCACGAGATCCAAAGGGTCCCTGCATGGTCTCCATGGAAGGCGCATGCAACATCTGGTACAGATTTGGAACAAGGTAAAGTCAGGAAAGGAGGATTACTCCTCCTCTCCCTCAACTTCTACACTGATGTGGAGTTCCTCAAGCTGTCCTGGTCTTACTGTATCCGGAGCTCCAGTAAGGAGACACT
>CAJXJV010000026.1 GCA_913055135.1 uncultured Desulfurobacterium sp.
TCAGAGAAATAGAATATTCTTTAAAAAGCGGAGCCGGAGAGCTCGACATAGTGGTTGACATAAGTGCAGTTAAAGAAGGAAACTGGATGAGGGTAGAAAAAGAATTGAAGAAAATTCGGGAATTGACAGAAGGAAAGATAATTAAATTAATATTTGAATGTTGTTATCTCTCCAGAGAGGAAAAGTTAGCCCTTTGCAGGCTTGCTGTTGAAAACAACTGGGATTTTCTAAAGACATCGACGGGATACGGAACCTATGGAGCTACCTATGAAGATGTAAAGCTCCTTGTTGACTGCTCAGGAGGTAAAGCAAGAGTTAAAGCTGCTGGAGGAATTAAAAGTTATCAGGAAGTAAAAATGATTATGGACATTGGAGCAGAGAGAATCGGCACCAGTGCCGCTAAAGAGATAGCCTATGAAGTGCTGCATAGTGGGTAAATTTGAGTCATTCCATAGGGGACATCAAGCTCTTATAAAAGAGGCAAAGAAGGAGTGCAGGAAGATTCTGATAATTTCAATAAAAAGATGGAAAAACGGTCTCTTTTCAGATAAAGAGAGGCAACTTATCGCCAGAAATTTAGGAGTGGGGCTGATAAACCTCGAATTTGACAGGATAAAAAACCTGAGTCCTGAGGAGTTCTTCCTGAAATTGAAGGAGTTCGTCTGCCAGAAACTGTTTGCAGGTGAAGACTGGCACTTCGGCAAAGAAAGAAGCGGAGATATCACTACAGCAAGAGAACTGGGCAGAAAACTGGGAATCGAGGTAAGGGCAGTTCCAATTAAAAAGATCAAAGATGAGAAGATAGGAACAAGCAAGGTCCGGGAACTCCTGAATAAAGGTAAACTGCCTGAAGCCAACTATCTGCTTGGCTTCAACTACTTCTGCATAGGAAGAGTTGAAGAAGGAAACAAACTGGGAAGAAAGATTGGATTTCCCACTCTGAATGTGAAGTGTGAGAAGATACTTCCATTACCAGACGGAGTCTATGAGGTTGTTGTTACAATAGATGGAAAAAGTTTTAAGGGAATAGCGAATCTGGGGAAAAGACCAACGGTTAATAAGCTACCACGAAGAACACTGGAAATCCACGTACCTGACACCCGGCTCCCTGAACTCTACGGAAAAGAGATAAAAGTTGAATTTTTGCAGTTTTTAAGACCAGAAAAACGTTTTAATTCCATTGAAGAACTTAAAAACCAGATTAAATTAGATTTAGAAAATCTAAAACAATATTGGAGGAGTAAGGTTGGAAGAGCAAAAAGCAAGCTTTAAATCCGGATACGTTGCTATTTTAGGAAGACCAAACGTCGGTAAATCAACCCTTCTCAACAGTTTTCTCGGGACAAAAGTTGCAATAGTCACAGACAAGCCTCAAACAACAAGACACAGAATAGTTGGCGTTAAACATATGAAAGATGCTCAGATTGTTTTCCTTGATACTCCTGGAATCCACAAGGAGAAGTTTGAACTAAACCGTTATATGAACGAAATAGCCTTTGGCGTGATTCCAGATGCCGATGTTATCCTTTTCCTGATCGATGCAAGGGCTGGTCTAACAGAGGCTGATGGAAAGATACTTCAGAAGATAGGTGAGGAGAAGAGAAAAGATACAAAAGTAATAGTTGTAATTAACAAGATAGACGGTGTACCAAAAGAGGAGCTCCTTCCTTTAATCGAAGAGATTCATAAAACGTTCCCGTTTGTCAGCGACATAGTCCCAATCTCTGCTACAAGAGGAACAAATTTAGACAGATTACTTGACCTGATAGTCCAGTACCTCCCAGAGGGTCCAAAGTACTACGAAGACCACATGGTAACGGACATGCCCTTAGAGCAGTATGTGGCAGAAATAATCAGAGAAAAAATCATGCTCCTTACAAGGGAAGAAATTCCTCACGCAGTTACAGTTCAGGTTCTAAGCATTCAACCTGGAGACAGGGATCCCAACATGCTGGTTATAGATGCCGACATAATCGTAGAAAAGGATTCCCAGAAAGCTATTGTAATTGGAAAAGGCGGTCAGAGACTGAAAAAAATTGGTAAACTTGCAAGAGAGGAACTCGAACAACTCCTTGGCAAAAGGGTTTACCTGCGCCTGTGGGTTAAGGTTAAGGAAGGCTGGAGAGATAGAGCTGACCAGCTAAGAGGTCTTGGCTACTCTTATTAAGGAGAACGAAAATGAAAGATTCCCTACTAAAAGCCTTTTTTGTCTATGCTTATTCATTCGTGGTTGTCTTCATGTTCAACAGCCTTTTAATGGTGATTCTCATGAAACTGGGACTTGTTCCATTAATTGGAACAATTTTGAGTTACATCATAACCCCTGTTGCCCTATTCTTTGCTTACAAAATTTCTGTAAAGAAATTCCTTGGAATGCCAGTAGATGAGAAGCGAATTCCCAGAGCCTGGTTTTTCCAGTTTATACCGTTTTTTGTCATCTCACTGATACTCTCCTGGCTCTTAGGATGGCTTATAAAACAATCTTCCTTAGCTGTGTTCATTTTTCTCAACCTTGAGCTCCTTGTAATTTACATAACCTTTAAACTCTCTGTAGAAAAAGTTCTTAAACCTGAGAGGTGACATGGACAATTTCCCTTACATAAGAGGAGCAGCATTTTATCTGTTTATCTATCTGTTTTTAGGATTGGTAAATTCAGGTATTGCATATTTTGGCGCAAAAGTTCTACACCTACCTCCAGTTATTCTCCTGGGACTCCTCATCCTTATAGCAATTTCTGTTCTCTACATGGGATTCAGACAATCAATACACCTGTTCTTCTCAAAGGAGGTTCCCGACTCAGACATCGTAAAAGCATGGATAGTTCAATTCCTGATTTTTCTGGTAATAGCTATTGGTATTGAATCTTTTCTTTCGAGAGTTATAGAAAGACAAAAGCTCTTTCAGGTCATTTCAGTTTTCATCAATTTCACCACGTTTTTCTTCTCCTACTGGTTATCTGTGAAATTCTTCATTGGAAGAAAATTAGAGGCAAAAAGTGCGACTGGATAAACTACTTGCAGATGCCGGGTTTGGAACCCGTTCACAGGTTAAAAGATTGATAAGAAAAGGATTTGTTACAGTAAACGGAGAAGTCGTTAAAGATCCATCGTTTAACGTCAACCCTGAAGAAGATGAAGTTCTTGTTGATGGTGAGCTTGTTGAATATGAGAAGAATTACTACCTGATTCTCCACAAACCTGAAGGTTATATAACCTCAACGAAAGACAGACAGATGACAGTCATGGAGCTTGTTGCAGACATTCCAAGGTTTGAAAGGCTCTTTCCTGTTGGAAGACTGGATAAAGATGCAGAAGGGCTACTCCTTATAACAAACGATGGCGAGCTTGCCCACAGGTTAACTCATCCAAAGTGGAAAGTTCCCAAGGTCTATTACGTAGTAGTTGAAGGAGAACTAAAGGAAGAGGAACTGGAACCACTAAGAAAAGGAATGAAGTTTAAGGATTTTGAAGCAAAACCTGCAAAAGTCAGAGTTTTAAAGTCAACAAAAAATGAATCAGAAGCTGAAATTGAAATCACAGAGGGCAAATACCATCAGGTAAAGAGAATGTTTGAGAAAATAGGTCATCCTGTAAAGTATTTGAGGAGAATAAAATTCGGGAATCTCGAGCTTGGCAATCTACCTGTCGGAGAATATAGGTCTTTAACAGAAGATGAGCTAAAAGAACTGAAAAAATCTGTAGGGCTTGAATAACTATTCTCTGTGCCAATCGTCTCCGAGCTCCCGAATGATTTCAAACTCTTTAACAAAACCACCACTCCTCAGGTAATCAACAGCCTTTAAGGCTTCATCGTAAAAGCCTGGAGCTATCCAGAGCTCTATCAGTCCCTTTTTCCTGTCTCTCGTTCTGACCGTCGCAACCTCATGATACCATTCAAAAATAGCGTTTATGAAGGCTATATCCTTCACATCAACTTTACAGAGGAGGTTTCTTCCTTTAATCAACGGTCTTTTCATAATTCCATTCCCTCTATGTACTTCTCTTCAAAGGTCTTATTTGTCGCAAGCTCAACCACATCAATTTCTCTTTTCAGCTCTCTAATCCTTTCTCTATGCTTCCTGCTTCCAAGAAGGAGTGCAGCTCCCTTCAGAGCTACATTTCCAGAAGGTTCAGCTTCAGGCATCTCTTCTGGAATCAATTTCACACCTTTAACACTTCTCCTATCTATATGGCTTCCAAAAGCTCCACTGAAGAACAACCTCTGAGGAACGCCAGCTTCCTCAACAAGAACTGAAAGACCACCGTAAACAGCACCCTTGGCAAGGAGAAACTTTCTAATATCTTCCTGAGTAATAGCCACCAGAGTATCTCTGTCATCGTAGAGAACAAACGCTTTCTGTCCTTCAACTTCCCTGATATAACTGCCAACCAAAGGATTAAAATTCTCCTCAAATGTTCCTTCTCTGTTAATCACTCCAAAACTTTTAAGAAGGTAAATAACATCGAAGTAACCACTTGCACAGATCCCCTGAGGTTTTCCACCACCGATGACAAGATACCTGAATGTTCTGCCGTCAAAAAAGACCTTGTATATAGCCCCTTCAACAGCTCTCATCCCGGAGAAAAGTCCAACCCCCTCAAAAGCGGGACCGGCAGGAACAGAAGCAGCAACCTTTTCATTCCCTCTGTATATTCCCATCTCAGCGTTTGTCCCAAGGTCTGCTACCCCAAAATCTCTGTAACCCTCGCTTTCAAAGTAGAGGAGATTGGCAAGAAAGTCAGAACCGATAAAGTTCTTCAAAGGAGGCGGAACGTAGAAAACAGTATTTGAAAAATCAGAGATTCCAAGCTCTCTGCCCGTTATATAAGTTTCTTCTTCTCTTTCCAGTCTGAAAGGAAATCTTTCAAAACCAGCAACTAAAAGCCCCAATAAGAAGTGCTGCATTACAGGATTGGAAACAACGACAACTTCTTTGATTTCTTCTCCAAATTGCCTGAGAAGAAAAGAGATACTCTCAAGTAGTAATTCCCTCTCCTTTTCATAACTTTCCCTTGCCAGCTCAACCCTTGTAACAACGTCAGCACCAAAAGCAGACTGGAAATTCAGAGTCTTAAAACTTTCAACAAATTCACCGGTTGAAAGATCAAAAAGGGCTCCCTCAACTCCCGTTGTTCCGAGGTCAAGAGCAACACCAAAACCGGTTTGTGGATGGTCTATTTGAATCGGAGATAAAACTTCTCCTTTTGAAACAAGTCTTTCTTCAGAAATTTCAACTTCCCCTTTAAAAGGACCAAAGGTAAGACAGGCGAGCTCCTCTTTTCCATTAATCTTAACAATACACTTTCCGCAGATACCCCGCCCACCACAGTAGGCGGATTTCATAAATCCCTTTTCTCTGAGAACATGATAAAGAGTTTTACCTTCTGGAACTTCAATAAAGAGTTTCATTCCTGATCCAGTTTCAAACCGTGTGCTCTCAGGTAGTTTTTAAATCTTTCGTAAATCTCTATAAGCCTCTCAGAATAGCTCAGAGCAATTACTATGTTTTCTATTACCTCTTTCGTTTCCCACGGATACGTATGGGTAAGGAGATTTCTTAGCTCTCTAAGTCTCTTCCATTCTTCTGCAGATTCTAAAATCTCCAATTTTTCAAGCCGATTGAGTATGTCTATAAAAGGTTTATTTCTAACTTCTTCCCCCAAAAATTCAAGGGTAAGAGGGAATAGCTTTTCTCCCATAGAATCCTGCATTTTCGAAAATCTAAATATGAAGGAATCTATTGTCTCTACTTTTTCTACATCTTTTAAGGTATCTTCCGAAAGCTCTCCCCAGCTTTTTATCTTTTCTTTAGAGTAAAGAAGTCTTTCCTTATGTTTTTCCAGTTCCTGCAGAACAAGTTTTATGTCTTTCAAAGTTTTACTCCCTTCTCCTTAGCTTCTCTACAAATCAACTCCTGACAGCCCTTCGGTTTTACTATCACGTCTATCTTCTGATCACCTATGACATCTTTCAGCCTGACGAGATAATCCAGCTTTTTTTCTACAATATCCACAACCTCTGGAACCTCTATGTAAATATCTATATCCCCACCTTTAAGATTCGGATTCACCCTTGATCCAAACAACCAGACATCTGCTTCTTTACCAAAAACTTCAATTGCCAGTGTTTTTATAAAGTAAATCTCTTCTCTGCTTAATCTCATATTTTCAACGTTAAATTCAATATATTGGAATCAACCAGTGGGAGTACTTATCATTCTCTCCCTTGACGATTGAGAAGTAAACCTCCTGAAGCCTCTTCGTAACCTTTCCTATCTCTCCATTTCCAATAACCACGTGATCAACCTGAACAACCGGAGCAACCTGAGCAGCTGTTCCCGTAAAGAAGACTTCATCGGCAATGTAAATTTCACTCCTTAAAATCGGTCTCTCTTCAACTTCAATACCAAGCTCATTCTTTGCGAGCTCGATGACAGCATTCCTCGTAATACCCTCAAGGATGTTGCTGTGGGACGGAGGAGTAATAAGCTTTCCATTTCTAACGATGAAAAGGTTCTCTCCACTACCTTCAGCCACTGTTCCATCTGGATTGAGCATAATCGCCTCGTCGTAGCCGTTGAGAAGTGCCTCAGTTTTTGCAAAGGCACTGTTAACGTAGGCTCCTGCAACCTTACACCTTGCTGGAATCATAGTGTCGTTGATTCTATGAAATGAAGAAGTTTTAGCCTTTAAACCTTTTGAGAGATCTAAATAATCTCCAAGAGGCAGTGTATAAATCGCTATCTCTGTTCTATAACCGATAAGCTTTGGAGAGATTTTTAGATCCGCAAAGTAGGCAATTGGTCTAATGTATGTATCCTCTCTGTGTTGACACTTCCTTAAAAGCTCCACAGTTATATAGGTGAGTTCATCAGCACTTTTTTCAACCTGAAGGTTCAGAATTTTACAGTTCTTCAACATCCTTTCGTAGTGTTCTTTAAAGAAAAGTCCAAAAAGCTGTTGCTTTTCCTCATTCCAGTAAGCTCTGATTCCTTCAAATACAGCAGTTCCGTAGTGAAAGGAGTTTGTCTGAATATTTATGTTAGCTTCCTCTATTGGAACAAATTTACCTTCAAAGTAGGCATATCTCTTTTCCATTAAACTCCTCCTTCCGTCTATTCTTCTATGACTTTTTTAACTTTAAACGCGAAATAAGTAAAAAGTATTCCGAGATAAATGACAACAAACAGAGCAAACAGGAATTTTAAATTCATAGCTTTCCGCTTGCCTTTGCCTATTACCTCCTACCTTTTCCTACGGTAGCAGACAACTCCCAATCCTGCAACCACCATTATAATACTTATCACCTGATTGTTACTTAAGAAGCCGAGAATATCCTTTGGGGTTGCCCTCCAGAACTCAATGAGAAACCTGAAGATACCGTAGAGAACGAGATAAAATCCAAAAATCTCTCCAGCAGCCTTTCTCCTGCGGTAGAGAAGATAGAGAATTCCAGCAATTAGAAAGTTGGCAACAGAAGATATCGGCTGGGTTGGACACAGAGGAATTCCTAAGGGAGCAGCCGAGTGGGGATCATGAAACGTAATTGCAAATGGAGCATGACACTCCTTTCCATAGCAACAGCCCGCCATGGTGCAGCCAATCCTTCCAAATCCAAGCCCAACGGAGAGTGGAATTGAAACGATATCTGCAAACTTCCAGACAGGTATTTTCCTCTTCTTCACAAAGTAGAGAGCTGTCAGAGCTCCAAAAATCACTCCTCCATACCAGACAAGTCCCCCTTCCCAGAAGTAGAAAACTCTGTACCATGGATTGAGATACTCAGGATTGTAAATAAAGAAGAAAACTCTTGCGCCCACTATACCTGCTACAACAGACCAGAAAGCTGTATCCGCAACGTCCTTTTTCGGGATTCCCTCTTTTTCTGCCAATTTCATCAGTATAAGAGAACCGAAGAAAATACCGAGAGCAACCATAACACCGTAGGTGTAAATCGTTATCGGACCAATTTTGAATAGTATCGG
The DNA here is from genome assembly GCA_913055135.1 of uncultured Desulfurobacterium sp. Lineage (GTDB taxonomy): Bacteria > Aquificota > Aquificia > Desulfurobacteriales > Desulfurobacteriaceae > Desulfurobacterium. The sequence goes on from CAJXJV010000026.1 coordinate 7,986, forward strand.
GTGCACTTAGAACCTCCTTAGCCTTTGATAACCTCTACAAATTTGTCCTTCGTAGCAAATAGGACTACCATATAAATAGAAGCAGCCAGCAGGATAGTGAATAATACTGCCATTGCCTTAAAAAGAAAAGAGCCAATTGAGAAATAAACAAAGGTACCAGCTACGGAAACGACTGCAACGGGAATAGAGTAAATGGCGTAGCTTACTGCACTATAGATTATTTCCTTTGCAATTACCAATCTAAATTTCCTTTCAAGACCCTTCACAAGAATAGAGACGTTGAGAAAAGATGTCAGGCTTGTTCCAAGAGCTAACCCGACAACTCCAAGCCCCAGAACAAAGCACAGCAGGAGGTTTACAAACAGATTGAAAATCAATGTATAGGCTGAAACAACAACCGGAAACCTGTACTCGTCCAGGGAGTAATACGCGTTTGTAATAATTTTTTCTAAGGAAAAAAAGTAGAGTCCAGCAGAATAGCCGACAAGAACTCCATAAGTGGAGTTAAGGGCACTTTCGGTAAACTTTCCGTGGTTAAAAACAAGGTCAACCATCGGTTTCCCAAAGAAGATCAGTCCGAAAGTCGCTGGAATGATAATCGCAGAACAGAGGAAAATTCCGTTTACCAATTCTTTCCTATGCTTCTTTCCATCATTAGAACGTTTTGCAAGTCTTGGAAGAAGAACCTGAGAAAGACCAATGGCAAACATTCCTAAGGGAAGCTGAACAAATCTGTTGGCATAGTACAGGCAGGAGATAGATCCTGTCTTCAGGAAAGAAGCTAAGACTGTATCTATAAGCATAGAAAACTGCCTTACGGCAAATCCAAATATTCCAGGAATAATATTTTTCAGGGTTTTCTTGACATCTTCTGTAACTTCAAATCTGGGCTTCACCAGAAAGTTGAATTTCTTGAGAAACACAAGCTGGAGAAGAACCTGGAGCACTCCACCAACTACTACTCCAAGTGCAAGGGATTCAATTGAAAGCTTTCCTGAAAGAAAAACTGCAGAGACAATAATTGCCAGATTGAAGAGAGCTGTTGAAAAAGCAGGAGCGAAGAAGTGTTCAAAACCGTTGAGAATTCCACCATAAAAAGCAACGAGACTGACAAAGAAAATGTAAGGAAACATCTCTCTGAGTAGTTTTACTGAAATATCAAAGTACTCTCCTGAAATTCCGGGAGCTACAACTTTTACTATCACAGGAGCTACTATCTCACCTATTAAAACCGTTAAAATCAGTGAGAAAAGGAGAATAGAAAAAAACCTCTCAGCGAAAAGTCTTGCCTCATAAATGGATCCTTTTAGCTTTTTAGCAAAGGCAGGGGTAAAGGCAGAACTAAATGCACCTTCTGCAAAAATTCTTCTCAAAAGATTCGGAATTCTGAAAGCAATGAAGAATGCATCTGTTAGAGCTCCTGCGCCAAAAAAAGCAGCAATAGTTATATCTCTAATAAGCCCTAAAACTCTGCTGCAAAATATGGAAATTGATACAATTAAAGTTGACCTGAAGACAGATTTCGACATAATATTAGGAATTGTACAGAGGCAAGAGGCAAGAGGCAAGAGGCAAGAGGCAAGAGGCAAGAGGCAAGAGGCAAGAGAGTGGATGATGAAGGTTTGTATTATCGGCGCTGGTGTCGTTGGAAGTTACTTGGCAAAGAAACTCTCAAAAGAGGACTACGAAATAGCCGTTGTGGACATAGACAGTAGCAAAATAGAGCAGCTAACCTACAGCTACGACATCCTTGGAATAAACTGCAGTGCCCTCGAAATAAACTGTCTGAAAGAGGTTGAAAACTTTGATTTATTTGTAATTGTCACTGAAAGTGATGAGAAAAACATTGCAATAGCAGTTCTTCTTAAATCTCTTTTCCAGAAAAAGAATATTATTATTCGTGTCAGCAATAAGGCATTCTCCTCTCCACCGGTCAGGGAATTTCTTCAGTGTGAAACTGTCAACGTTCTATCAGAGACAATTCACACAGTCCTTTCTATCATCAAATATCCATTTGCTCTTTCTACAGTGAGGCTGGAAAACGATGGGATTCTGATTTTCAAATATCTTGTAAAAGTGGAAGACTTCCTTGCAGGAAAGCAGATTTGTGAACTCAGGAATATAAGAGATCAAGTAGAGTTTACGATCGTTGCTATTGAAAGAGAAAATGAGGTAATCATACCCACAGGAAAAACTTTTATATACCCGGAAGATAAAATTCACATAGCAACAAAAGAAGAAAAAATCTATGAGTTAGTAGAAGCTCTGGAAATAAAGCTTTCTCCCCCAAAACTTGTGTTCGTTCTTGGTTATTCAAAGGTTACCGAGGAACTTCTGAGGAAACTCTCAGAGATAAAAGAACTAAAAGTCAAGTTCCTCTCTCCCGACAAAAGAATATGTGAAACAATTTCCGGTAACTTTCCAGATGTATCGGTCTTTCATGGAGAACTCACAGATGTAGAGCTCTTAAAATCCGAGAATATCGGCAATGCAGATCTGACAATATCACTTACAGAAGACGAGGAAACAAACATACTCTCTGCCATTTTAGCTAAAAGGCTTGGAGCGAAGAAAGCCTGTTCACTGGTTATTCATCCGGAGTACGAAAAAATAGTAGAATCGATCGGTATAGACGTCCCGTTAATGCCACGAAAACTAATAGCTTCTAAAGTCTATAGAAGTTTAAGCAAAAGAGGAATTCTGGAACTTCTGGAACTTTCCGAAAATATAGATATAGTGGAATTCAGTATCCCTCCCAAACTTTCCGGGAAAAAAGTCTCCGAACTTGGAAACAAAATCTGCAACCTTATAGTTGCAGTCAAGAGAGGAGAAAAAGTCTTCCTTGCCAGAGGAGACACAGAACTTAAAAAGAATGACACAATCATCTGCATAGAGAAAAGGAAATGAGATTAATAGCAGTTTTCAGGTACGTTTCCATACTGCTCTTTATACTATCGCTCTCATTCCTCTTTCCCGCTGTCTATTCCCTTTATGAAAAAGATGGTCTCTTTATGGACTACATGTATCCACTCATACTCTCATTTGCACTTCTCCTCATAGGTCTCCAGATTAAGAGTAAGGAACTAAACATCAAGGAATCAATTCTCACAGTGGTCTTAGTCTGGTTTTTATTTCCCGCCCTTTCCGCCCTCTTCTATATTGAATCTGGCGCAATAAGTAACTTTGCTGACGCCTACTTTGAATCGGTATCTGGCTTCACAACAACAGGAGCAT
>CAJXJV010000027.1 GCA_913055135.1 uncultured Desulfurobacterium sp.
TTTTGTAATGAAATGTAGCGAAATATAATGAAAAGCTGAACTGTTTTTGAGGAGGTTTTTTTGAAACAAAACGATAAGGTTTTTAAGCTGAAAATAGAAAAGCTGGTTTATGGTGGTAAAGGTCTTGGCAGACATAATGGTAGGGCAATTTTTGTTCCACAGGTTTCTCCCGGAGATGTTATTCTTGCAGAGGTAGTTGTAAGGAAGAGCGGATACAGTGAAGCTGTGTTTAAAAGACTCCTTGAAGCTGGAGAATCGAGAATAAGACCAAAATGTCCTTATTTTGGAAAGTGTGGAGGGTGTGATTGGCAGCATATAAGGTATGAAGATCAGGTTAAGTTTAAAAGAGATATTCTGGAAGAGAATCTTCAGAAGATAGGAAAAATAAAGAAGCCTAACATTGATGAAATTATTCCTTCTACGTCTTGCTGGAATTACAGAAATAGAGCACAACTGAAAGTAAAAAATGGAAAGGTCGGTTTCTTTGCAAAGGGAAGTCACAATATTGTTGACATAGAAAGATGCTTACTCCTCAAGGAAGATATCCAGGATGTAATGCCGAAGTTGAAGAAGTTACTTGCAGAACTTCCAACAGAGCCGGCGGAATTTCACATTTACTCATCTTCTAAAAATGAGGTCCTACTAAAAATTGTCTATTCAGGAAAGTTTAAGAAAATCAATCTAACTCTTGAAAGAATCAGAGAAATTTTAGAATTAAACATTGTTGGATTTGGTATTTACAAGGTTGGATTGGAAGGATATCCGGAAAGGATTAAGTTTTTCGGTAGAGATTTTACTTATGAGATTGTTGATAAATTCAAGTTCAGAGTTAGTGCAGATTCTTTCTTTCAGGTGAACATATTTCAGGTTGGAAATCTGATAGACAGGGTTTCAAGAGCTGCGATGGAGTACCAGTACATGCTTGCTGGGGACCTCTACTGTGGCGTTGGAACGTTGACAATTCCGGTGGGAAGGTATGTTCACAGGGCATTTGGAGTTGAATCAAACTTTTCTGCAATCAGCGATGCTCTTTACAACAAGGATATAAACGGCTTGAGAAACATAAACTTTTACTGTAGAGAAACAGAAGAAGGACTGGATATTGTTAAGAACTACAATCCAGATTTCATTGTGGTTGATCCTCCAAGGAGTGGATTGAGCCAGAGGGTGGTTAGAGAGCTGGCAAACCTTCCAAGATTGAAGAAGATAGTCTATGTTTCCTGCAATCCTTCAACCCTCGCAAGGGATATTGCTCTATTTCACACTTTCGGAATCAACATGGAAAAGGCAAAATTGATAGATATGTTCCCACAAACTTACCACGTTGAAACAATAGCTTTCCTGAGGAAGGTAAGGTGATGTTGAAAGTGGAGCTATTTGGAGTTGAGTTTGAGAATCCTGTCTGGACAGCATCTGGAACGTTTGGTTTTGGACTTGAGTATGCTCCTTATATTGACCTGAATAAAGTTGGAGCTGTTTGTGTGAAAGGATTATCCATAAATCCAAGGGAAGGAAATGAGCCTCCCAGGATCTGGGAAACTCCCTGTGGAATGCTCAACGCAATAGGTCTTCAGAATCCAGGTGTTAAGTACTTCATTGAAAAGATCGTTCCAGAGATCCAAAAGTACAGAACGAGAGTGATTGCAAATATTTACGGTTCAACAATTGAGGAGTATATCGCTGTTGCAAAGGAGCTAAAAGGCGTTGAAGGGGTTGATGCTGTAGAGCTAAATATTTCATGTCCAAACGTTAAAAAAGGTGGACTTGCCTTTGGTGTTGACGCGAGAGAAGCTGCAAAGCTTACGGAAGCAGTAAAGAAGAGCACAGATAAGCCTGTAATAGTAAAGCTCTCACCGAACGTTACAGATATAGTAGAAATTGCAAAATCTGTAGAGAGTGCAGGAGCTGATGCCCTTTCAGCTATCAATACACTTCTTGGGATGGCGATAGATATTTATAAAAGAAAGCCAAGGATAAAAAACAGGTTTGGAGGTCTTTCAGGTCCTGCAATCAAGCCTGTGGCAGTTAGAATGGTCTATCAGGTATCAAAGGCTGTAAAGATTCCCGTTATTGGAATAGGGGGAATTTCCACCTGGGAAGATGCCGTTGAGTTCTTCCTTGCTGGGGCTTCCGCTATTCAGGTGGGAACTGCCAACTTCTTTAATCCAAAAGCAGTTGAGGAGATAGTTGATGGACTTGAAAAATACCTGAGAGAGATGGGATACGGTAGTATTAAAGAACTTGTTGGAGATTTAAAAGACTGACTGATACTGTAAAATTTCAGAAGAAATTTAAAGAGGAGGAGACTATGATTCTTTCCTTTGGTGAAATTCCACAGGAGCACGATATTGTGAACATTGCTTACGCTTTTGCTCAGCAGAAACAGAAGACCTGGTTCAACGGGGAACTTCCAATTGATCCTGTGATGAGAGTTGTTTCAATGCTTGAACAGCAGGCTGAGCAGCTAAAGGCTGATGGAGTTAAGAATATAACAATCAGAATCTTAGAAGGGGTCGATACAGACGGAGACAAAGTTGTCAATGTCTGGGGAATGGGAACAATTGTAAAGCTTAAGTAAGGGAGGAATAGATGAAAATCGGAATCATTGGCGGAAGTGGTCTTTACGACATTGAAGGGCTTACAGATATTGAGGAAATCTCCCTTGAGACACCTTTTGGGAAGCCTTCTGACAGCTATATCCACGGAAAACTTGCAGGAAAGGACGTTTACTTCCTTCCAAGGCATGGAAGAGGACATATTTACCTTCCATCTGAAGTTCCTTACAGGGCAAACATCTACGGTTTCAAGATGCTCGGTGTTGACTGCATAATTTCTGTTAGTGCTGTTGGTTCTATGAAAGAGGAAATAAGACCTGGGGACTTTGTAATAGTTACTCAATACTTTGATAGGACAAAGAACAGACCTTCAACCTTTTTTGGAGATGGAATTGTTGCCCATGTTGCATTTGATAAGCCTACCTGCGAACTTTTAAACGAAATCATTTACAACGCCTGTATAGAAGAGGGAATTCCTGTTCATAGAGAGGGAACTTACATCTGTATAGAGGGACCTCAGTTTTCAACAAAAGCGGAATCTAAGATTTACAGGAGCTGGGGGGTTGATGTAATCGGAATGACAAACATTCCAGAGGCTAAACTTGCAAGAGAAGCTGAGATTCCATACTCAGCGGTAGCTCTGGCAACAGATTATGACGTCTGGAAAGAGGGAGAAGAAGTTAGCGTTGAAAAAGTCCTTGCAACAATGGCTAAAAACATAGAAAACGCCAAGAAGATGCTGAAAAGAGTTATAGAAGCTCTTAAACCTGAAGACCTTGAAAACTCTCCGGCAAAAACAGCCCTCGTTGGTGCTATCCAGACAAAGCCTGAGTACATAACAGAGGAAGTTAAGAAGAGACTGGAACTATTGCTTAAGGACAGGATTTAACCAGGAATATTTTCCGGGTGGGGTAAATCCCCACCCAACGTATCAGTCAAAGTAATTTATGGTCTTGTAAGGCCTGCAATGTCATCAATGGTTGCAGATAAGACCTTAACATTGTCAAATCCTTTCATTCTCAGAAATGCATAAGCTATTCCGGCTCTGATTTTTCCAGGACAGAAAATAGCAATAAGCTTGTCTTCTGGAAGTTCTTGATATCGATCTGGAAGTTCGTTAAGTGGAATGTTTACTCCACAGTTAATTGATACGAGGTCTGTCTCTTCTTTTGACCTTACATCAAGGATTATGGCTTCCCCACTTTTCCACTTCTCGTAAAAGCCCGGAGCATTGATCTTAAGCTGACTTGCAAGGAACTCTCTGGTTTTCTCTCTGAGAATATCTTCTAAGCTTCTTTCCATTAGAACCTCCTAATTTTTTGAAAATAAAATTATTCTGATTTTAGTTCCTTGCAAATATCTTCCAACTTTATTTTTTTTAATTTCTCCCTATCTCTCTTCACAATTTCCCATTCTTCTCCGACACCTTTCAGGAACTGAACTAAGGCATTTGTTTCAGGATCTTCAGGTTCTATAAGAAAATATTTGATCTTAACGCCTTCTCTTTTATCTTTTACAATTCCGAAGTATTTGAGCCGCGAAAGATGGGAGGAGACTGTAGCCATGGAGAGATCAAGAATTGATGCAATTTCACAGACGTAGGCAGGTCTCTCCTGAAGGAGTTTTAGAATTCGCAGTCTGTTGATTTCTCCCAGTGTTTTTAAAGCTTCTACAAACTTTCTCACTGATTACTTTCCTTTAACTTCTTAACAAGTCCGGGATTAATTTTGTTAGCGATATCTGCAGTATTAGCATCGAGAATTTTTACATTATCAAATCCTTCTGATATGAGATAGGTATAAGCTATAGATGCTCTAACTTTTCCGTGGCAGACTACAGCAACAAGTTTGTTTCTTGGTATCTTATCAAGGTTTTGTGGGAGTTGATGAAGAGGAATGTTAATTCCAAGGTTAAAGGATGATAGTTCAACCTCTTCTTTGAGTCTAACGTCAAGAATTACGGCTTCACCCTTATTCCAGAGCTCCAAAAATCTGTCAAGACTTATTTTGTGACTGCTCGAAGTTAGGAACTCCATGTCCATTTTTGCGATTTTCTCTCCTAACATTACAACCTCCATTAGATAAGTCTCGTCAGAAACTTAATTCCAAGCAGGAAGAAGATTATTCCAAGGATCTTCTTAATGTGTTGAGGTTTCAGGTATTTGTGACCTGTGTATGCTGCTAAGTACCCGGCAAATGCGGCAGGAACTGCGGAAGAAAGAGTAATCGTCCAGTTGACATTTCCCATTTTCCAGTAGGTGAAAAATCCTGTTATTGAAGAAAAAGGAACAGCAAAAGCTGTAACTGTTGCAACCTTTTTGGGATTAAATCCAGCAACTATCAGAATTGGAGAAATCAACCCTCCGCCTCCAACTCCTAAGAATCCTGAAACAAAGCCAGCTACGCTACCTGTGAACAGAGGTAGAGCGGTTGAGGAATTTTCTCTGAAAATTCCTTTCTTAGGGATGTAAACCATAACTCCTGCAAAGAAGAGAAAGGATGTAAACGCTATGCCGACAACTTTTTCGGGAACAAGGTGAGAGCAGTAAGCTCCAACCGGAGCTGTTAAAATGGAAGTGATGACTATTGGGAACGCAAACTTGAAGTCTATTAAATACTTCTTCTGGTTGTGAACTGCCGCAGAGAAAGTTGAGACAAAGTTTGTGAAAAGTCCTGCAGGTCTTGCCAGAGAAAATGGAACTTCAAGGAATACTAAAATCGGTATGAGGGCAACGGCTGAACCGAGTCCTCCAAGACCGAAAATAAAAGAGGTCAGGAAGGAGACAGTAGCTATTTCAAATGTGTTCACCATTCTGGATATCTACCTTTCCTAACCAAATCCATCTTCTACCGTTCTTTCCAACTCTTCAAGTTTCTTCAGATTTTCCATGTCTTCTGCAAGTTCTTTTGCGGAATCAATTAGATTCTCGAGAAGCTCTTGTTTCTCGATCTCTCGTTTGTAGATAGGGAGGACTTCTTAATTTAAAACTTAAATTGCAAATTAACAAGTTAAGTAGAACGGGCTTGACCTCACTTTTACATCTTGATAAGTTTACATATAAACAACTTGCAGAGGCAGAAGATGGCAACGATAAGTTTTATTAGAGACTTAAAGGTAGAAGACCCTGAAGCAGTGAAAAGGCTTGTGGATGATTTGATTTCAGGAGGAAAACCTTTAGTTATTCCAGAAGAAAGTCTCAAGAGAATGAGAGAAGAAGAAGAGAGAGGAAGGAAAAACTTGCCGAAAATTATAGAGGCTATTAAAAAACTCAAGTAAGTTATGGAATTCTTACAATTAAGAGACCTCATTTGCTCTGGTGCTCTTTCTGATACAGAGATTCTAAAGTTACTCAATACTTTTCTCTGTTCTAAAGAACCTGATGTAGAGGATTTTCTGCATACAAAAGCTCTGGACTTTGAAAAAAGGCACCTGAGCAGGACTTACCTGTGGCTTAATGAGTCCTTTTCAAAAGTAATGGCTTACTTCTCTATTTCGCTGAAATCTTTAGTGATTGATACAAAAACTTCTTTCCTTTCTCGCTCCAAGCTAAAAGAACTTTTTTACGGTTTCCCTCCAACAAAAGAAGAGATGGAAGAGGGAGTCCTTAAACCTCTTCCTGTATATCTCATAGGTCAACTGGGAAGACATGAAGAGATAAGCCCTGATGTTTTTCCAGGTGAATATATATTAGATACCGCAAAGGCAAAAATTAAGGAATGTTTTGAAACTGTAGGTTGCAAACTAATAATAGTTGAAGTTCTGGACGGAGATTCTGAAACCAAACAGAAGCTGGTGGAGTTCTACACCCGCAATGGATTCAGAAAATTAGATACATTTATAGAGGAAGGCAAAACACTGACCAGATTTTACTATGTGATAAAAAACTAAGTTTTAGAAAATTATTTTTAAGTTCTTCTTGATCCATTAACCACTCTTATAAAGTTCCTGAACTTGAGGTATGAAGTATTTCCACCTGCTCCTTTAAGCAGGAGCAAGAATCCCCATGGTAATTGACAAAATATTAAGTATCAGATAGCTTTTCAATGGAGGTTAAAGTAATGAAAGAACTTATTTTTGCGTTAATTCTTTTTTTATTTTCGTCTGCCGGTGCCCTGACTTTAAGAGAGGCCGAGGAGTTAGCTGTAAAGAACTATCCGGAACTTAAAACCTTGGAGCTCCAGTCTGAAAGTAGCAGAATAAAGGCAAAATCTATAAAACTCAGTAGGTTCGGCGAGATTGATTTAAACGCTAAACTTTCAGACTTTAACAGAAACTACATGTTGGTTCCCATGTCCCACCTGCCAAATCCACAAAACTCTCCTCCTTTTGACAGTAAGACCTTTTCCTACGGCATTTCCTATTCAATGCCTCTTTACCTTGGGGGAAACATTTCGAGGCAGGTGAAAATTGCGGAGCTCCAGGCAGAGATACTCAAAAATCTTAAAACGGCAACGGAGTGGCAAGTAAAGTATAACGTTGATGCACTTTACTTAAACTACCTTTCTCTTTCCGAGACAGAAAGAGCTCTAAAATCCTACAGAGAGAGCCTTCTTAAACTTCAGGAAGATGTCAAAGCCGGAATAAAGGCTGGAAAGTTTGCAAAGGTTGACCTTCTAAAGGTTGAGTATTCAGTTGAAGATGTTCAGTCAAAGATAGATGAGATTAAAGCTAAAAAGAGTGCAATTATTACAGCCCTTGAAACTCTAATTGGGAAGAAGATAGATAAACTTGAACCTGTAGAGGTTAACTATCAGGAGAAGAACTATTCACTTGAAAAACTTTACAGCGAGCTCCTTCGAAGAAATCACTTTCTCAGAGTAAAGGAAAAAGAAATCAAAGTTTCTTTGAAAGAGATTGAAACAGAAAAGGGAAAGTATGGTCTGAAAATAAAACTTGATGCTCTCTACGCAAGAAACTACGGATTTGACTCTGAGGAAAACGAGGGATACGGGACAGTAACGTTGAATTTTCAGCTTCCAGTTTTTGAGTTTGGAAGGAAAAAATACGATATCTTGAGCGCAAAACTAAAGAAACTCTCAAAGGAAAAAGAGTTTGATAAAGTAAAAAGAGAGCTGAAAAGAGAACTGGCAGAGACAATCGCCGATTTAAATTCCATCCAGTATGACATAAAAGCTCTCCAAAAAAAGCTTGAACTTGCAAAAGAGGTTGAAAGAATAGAAAAGCTCAAATATGAAAGCGGTAAGGGGGATATGGATCATCTTCTCCTTGCAAAAGCAAAAAGGTTTCTCACAGAAGCAGAACTGAGCGCTTCTTACTACAGGTGGGAAAGCACTTTAAGGAGAATCAATGCACTTCTGGAGGTTGAAAGATGAAATCACGAATAGTCTTTATTTTGATTTTAATCGTTGCAATTATTCTTGGTGCCGTTGCTATAAAGAAAAGAAGAGCTGAGATAGCAAAAGTTCCTCCTCCAAAGGTCTATCCTATCCGCGTCGAGTGGACAACTGTCAAGAATGGGGAGCTGCGAGAGGAGTTTAGTTACGTTGGAACAGTTAAGCCTTATAGTTATGCAACGATCTCTACAAAGGTCTCTGGAACGATTTTAAAAGTTTATAAAAGAGAAGGGGATCATTTCCAAAAAGGAGAGCTCCTTGTGAAAATAGACAGCTCTGAGATTACAAACAACATACTTGCCCTAAAAGATGAAAAGAGAGCAAAGGAGAGTATTCTTCCAGGACTAAAGGCAGAGCTTAGAGCAGCAGAAATTACGCTAAGGAATGCTAAGGAAGAGTTTAACAGGGAGAGATTCCTCTACGAGAGAGGAGCTGTTCCAGAGACGGATGTTGAAAGAGCAGAAAATCAACTTGCAGCCGCTGAGTCGAAGGTAGAGACCCTTAAAGCAAATATTGAGGAGCTCAAATCAACCATCTTTTCAATAGAAAAGAAGATAAAAGTTCTTAAATCTCAGCTGAAATACACTGGAATCAGAGCAGTTGACGATGGAGTTGTTTCAGAAGTCCTTGCCTACGAAGGAGATATGGCACTCCCGGGAAAACCGATAATGAAGGTCTACTATCCGAAGTATGGCTTTAGGGTTTTAATTAACGTTCCTCCAGAAGATGCTAAGGAAATTCCGATTGGAAGTTCTGTTTTCAGCGATGGAAAAGAGATTGGAAAACTGGTTAAGTACTATCCTTCTGCAAATTTTAAAAACTCTCTCTATGTGGCTGAAGTAAAGGTTAGCAAAACCTCTAACTTAAAACCCGAAGAGAATTTATCTCTTCAGCTCTACGGAAAGCCTTACAAAGGGCAGATTGTTCCCATCTATGCCATTCTTCACATGAAAGATGGAGACTATGTTCTGGTAATAGGACAGAACGGGAAAGTAAAACCTATCAAGGTTAAAGTCCTGAAAACAGTGAAAGATAAGGCACTTATCTCCTCTAATCTTCCAGAGGGAACAAAGTTAGTAGTTGGCAGAGAGAGCAAACTCCTTGAGGTTATGAGAAGGGGCGAAGCCGCTCTAAGTGAGAGGGAATACTCTTACCAGGAAGGATAACCTGGAGGCTTTTGATGGATAAGATAATTGAATGGTACGTAAGAAAACCCCATGCGATATTGGCAATACTTTTTTTCTTCTGCGTCATTGGACTAATTGGTTTTAAAGAAATTCCAAGGAAGTTCTTTCCTGATGCAAATAGACCTCAGGTTGCAATAGTTACGGTTGAGCCGGGAGCTTCAGCGGAAGATGTTGCCTCTCATATAACAAGACCAATTGAACAGCGGATGAAAACCCTTGATCTCGTCCGTACAGTTAGGTCTATTTCAAAGGATGAGGTTTCTGTAGTTACTGTTGAGTTTGAATACGAAAAAGGGATAGATGCAGCAGCAACTGACGTTTCAAACGAACTCTCAAAGGTTTTACCCTTCCTTCCAAACGATATTCTTCCTCCACAGGTATACAAAGTAACCGATGCAACGAATCCTGTAATGGTCATTGCAGTATCTCCTAAACAGAGGAGTGGTCTTTCACTTGCTCAGGTTAGGGAAATTGCAGAAAACGAAATAAAGGACAGACTTTTAAACCTTCCCAACGTCTCAGACGTGGAAATCTTTGGCGGATACAAACGTGAGATAAGGATTTATCCAGACTATTTGAAACTTGCAAAGTACAACATTTCTCTTTACCAGCTTGCTAAAGCCATAAGAGAGAACAACAGAAACGTTCCGGTTGGATTGACGATAAATAGAGAAGGTCTTGTAGTTCTAAAGCTTGAAGATGAAGCAGACAGGATAGAGAAACTGAAAAATATCTACGTTGCTCCAAACGTTCAGCTTAAAGACGTTGCAAAGGTAGAGTGGGGTTATAAGGAGAGGCTCTCTGCCTACCACGGGAACGGAAAACCAGCGATCGGAATAAGCATCTTACGTTCTCCAAAGGGTTACGAGCTTCCAGCCATTGAATCTGTCATGAACTTTTTGCCAAAGCTCAAAAAACTCTATCCACAACTGAACTTTGAGATTGCCGACACACAAGAGTGGATGATTAAACTTTCCAACAAAAACATGTTTGAAGCCCTTAGAGATGCAGTTTTAATGACTCTCTTTGTAATATTTCTCTTCCTTGCAAACATCAGGATGCTCATAGTCTCCTTCTTCTCTATTCCGGTAACTTACCTCATAACGATCGGTCTTATGTGGCTCTCTGGATTCAACTTCAACATAGTCACTCTGACTGCCATTATCCTTGCTCTTGGTATGCTGACAGATGATGCGGTTGTAATCGTCGAGAGTATTGAGAGACACTACTTTGAGCTGAGAAAGGATATCTGGAAGGCAACCATTGACGGAACAAGAGAAGTAATGTTAGCTGACTTCAGCGGTACCTTCACAACGATAGTTATGCTTCTTCCGATAGTTTTTATTGGTGGATACGTTCAAAAGATACTGGAGCCTCTATCTCTCGTTCTCATTATTTCCCTTGTTGTCTCTTACATTGTCTCAATAACTCTACTTCCAATGATAACTCCCTACATTCTCAAAAAGACGCCGGATAAGAACTTCCTTGAAAGAAGGGTTTACAGTTTCTTTGTTAAGGGTTTTGTCTTCAGAACTGGCAACTTTTACGCTTCTGTTGTTAGCTCAGTTTTAAGCAGTCCTCTAAGGAAAGTAGCTTTTCTCCTTTTAGCCGTTGTCTTTTTTGGATTAACTATGAAAAATGTAATGCCTCTCCTGGGCAGGGATTTAATGCCTCCTATGGACACAGGGCTTGTAATCGTCAGGGCGGAGGCAGACCCAAACTCTTCACTTGAGAAAGCTGAAGAGATACTCTCAAAGATGGAAAAAGCCATTTACTCGATGCCGCAAGTTTTAAGAGTTTCTTCAACCATTGGTTCAGAGCCGGGAGTTCTTTCCTTTGGAAGTGGAAAGCTTCCCCAGCAGATTGAGATGAAGA
>CAJXJV010000028.1 GCA_913055135.1 uncultured Desulfurobacterium sp.
TCCTCTGACATCAGACAGGTTCTCTGAAACGCTAAAGGATTTCCTTGGTGAGGATTACCTGAGCTTTTATGATGCAATTTCTCCCATCGTATATGCCGACTCCATTGATTACTCAAAGTGCTTCTGGGGTTCAAGGTATGGAAAGGGGGGAGATGATTACCTTAACTGCCCGATGACTGAAGAAGAGTATGAGAGATTTTACGATGCTTTAGTAAACGCTGAAAAGGTTGAGTTTAAGGATTTTGAGGAGACGAGGAGAGAAATAGATGGATACATAGGGTTTTAAGTTTAAGAAAGGGAAAGAGGGGAAAGCTTCCCCTCTTCGGATTTTGCTAAAGTCTATAGTATACGTCTCTGTAACCACCTGTATAGTCGGCACTGGCTTGAATGGAACCCGTATTATACACACCGTCGTCAAATTCCTCATCAAGTCTTTGAGCTACTTCAGAAGGTAGATTGTCAATAAAGATGTAGTTATATGTAGCAGTTCCAAAACTTCTGTTAGAAAATCCATATCTACCACCATATGGGTTGGAAGGTCTCGTTACGGCAGATTCATTAGGACTTCCGGGAACTATACCAGCAGCTCTTAAATGTCTCCATATTTGAACAGATTCGTATGCATTATTTGTAGATGTTGGACTTCCCTCTATCAAACCGTCACCGTCTCCATTTTGTATGTTTGAATAGGTACTACCCCATCTATCTACTGCTTTAGGGTCATCTCCTGGCAGTGCCTTATACCTGTCATAGTACGTATAGACTGCGGCTACAAACCCGTTGATATCATTTACAAGTCTCTTGTACTTTGCATTTTGAATAAGCCGCTGACCTGTCATAACCGCACCGAGAATCAATCCTATGACTACCAGAACTATTGCCAGTTCTACTAACGTGAAACCTTTGCGTTCCTGCATGGTTCCCCCTCCTTAAATTAGATTAGGTTAAAGACTTGCTATCCTTATAATGCAAGTTAGATTCTCGGTAGTGTTTTGTCAAGGGAGTAACTTCCAGGATTGTTAAATGATCTCTCCCTGGAACCACGTTTAAAGTGCAATTTTTCGTTTCATTCCATAAAGAAAAAGCTCCTTCCAATCCGGTAACTGTATCTTCTTCTCCTGCAAAAACAACTACTGGAACTGTCACTTTTGGCAAGTATGGAGCAAGGTTAAGCCAGGCAAAAGATTCAAGAAGTTCTCTCGCTTTTTCTTCACGCAGGGTTGGGATAAACCAATCTCTGGAGGAACAGAGACTTCGAAAATAGTAAACGGTTTCCATAAAATCTCTTTTTAACTTTCTCAGAAACCTCTTTACAACCACCTCCGGCTGGGAAACCCCAGAAAAAGCAGAAGTGGGAGCATACAGTATCAGTTTTTCAACCTTTTCAGGATAAGAAACAGCTGTCATAACAGCAACAGATGCACCCAAGGACCAACCAACAAGAGTAGAGCCTTCAGGAATAAACTCTCCTACCTCTCTTGAAAGACAAAGGATATCTGTAGATTCAAAAGGGGAATCTCCATGACCGGGAAGTGTTAAGTGAACAGCATCTCTAAAAGGAGAAATCGACCAGATGGAGCCATCAAAGCTCCATCCGTGGAGAGTGAAAACTTTTTTCATGCCGCTTTTCTTTGAGCCACTTTATCCTTCTTCATTAGCTTCTGAATCAGATGAAATTCTTTAATTACGTCAATTGCCCTTCTTAACTGGCTATCTATTCTCTTCTCCCTTTCTTTCCTTATCTCTTCTGTTTTCTCTGGATGCTCCTCTATCTCTTTAAACTCTTTCTTAAGCTGTTCAATATCTTTCTTGGACAGTTTCACTTCAATATCAGGCTCTATTCCTTTTCCATCAATGCATTCGTTGTTTGGCATGTAGTACTTGGCAGTCGTAATCTTAACAGCATAACCCATTTCAAGCGGGTAGAGGGTTTGAACAGAACCCTTTCCAAACGTCTTTTCACCTACAACAATCGCCCTATCATTGTACCTGAGAGCTCCCGTCAGAATTTCAGCTGCACTTGCAGTACCACCGTTAACAAGCATTACAACAGGAATATCAAGTGGAACCACAGGATCACGTGTGGAACGGAACTTCTTAATACTTTCAGGAATCCTTCCCTTTGTATAGACGATAAGAGCTCCCTTTGGAAGGAAGTAATCACTTATTGCAACAGCAGAATCTAAAAGACCACCCGGGTTGTTTCTGACATCAACGATAATTCCCTGAAGCTTTTTATCCTTGTTGAGCTCCTGAAGAGCTCTTTTAAACTCCTCAACTGAGTTCTTCTGGAACATTGTAAACCTGATGTATCCAATATCCCCTTTAAGTATTCTGTATTTAACACTCTGGATTTTTATTATTGCCCTTGTTATCGTGAACTTCCTGGGTTCAGACCAACCCTTTCTCCAGATCCAGATGGTTATTTTCGTTCCCGGTTTCCCTCTCATAAGTTTCACAGCTTCCATAAGGGTCATATCAGAAGTAACTTCTTTATCCTCTATCTTCACAATGATATCTCCCGGTTTAACTCCAGCCCTGAAAGCCGGCGTATCCTCAATGGGAGCTATTATCATCAATTTTCCATCTTTTGTTTTTGTTATCTGAATACCAAGTCCTCCAAATTCTCCCTGAGTCTCTACCTGAAACTCTTTGAGTTTATCAGGAGTAAAGAGTGTACAGTGGGGATCAAGCTTGTTGAACATTCCCTGAATAGCACCTTCAAAGAGTTTCTTTGGAGTTACAGGTTCAACGTATCTCTCTTTAACAAGCTGATAGGCTTCGGTAAAAAGCCGAATGTATTTAATCTCTTCCCTTCCTGTAGATGTTCCTTTCTCAACCGCAGAAAGAGAAATCTTCCCCAAGGAAAAAACAAAAACTATCATAAGCGAAAAGAAAAATATTGACTTAAAAAGTTTCCTCATCTTTTCCTCTCAAGGACTTTTTTAACCTTCTCTATTATGCCCTTTTCGTCAAGCTTGAAGTAGTGTAAAAGTTCCCAGCCCTTTCCGGACCTTCCAAAGACATCAGGAATTCCAAGTCTTTCCACTGGAACTGGATAGTTTTCTACAAGAGCTTCAGCAACGGCAGAACCAAGTCCTCCAACTATTGAATGCTCTTCAGCAGTAACAACCGCTCCCGTTTTTGATGCAGATTCAACAAGAAGCTCAACGTCAATTGGTTTAACCGTTGGCATATGAATGACTTCAATTGAAATACCTTCTCTTTCCAGAATATCCGCAGCAAGTAAAGCAAAAGAGGTCATTACGCCATTTGCCACAACAGTTACATCCTCCCCTTCTCTCAGAACAATTCCCTTTCCCAGTTTGAATTTATAGCTCTTATCAAAAATTCTTGGAAACTTTTCCCTACTAAGTCTAACATAGAAAGGACCTTCCGTGTAAGCTATCGCTTTTATCACCTGTTCAGTTTCTACATCGTCTGCTGGAACAATAATCCTCATGTTTGGAATGTTTCTCATGTTGGCAACATCCTCGAGAGCCTGGTGACTTGCTCCATCCTCACCAACCGTAATTCCACCGTGGGTACAAACAATTTTTACACTCAAGTTAGGATAACATATAGTCTGTCTTACAGCTTCCCATGCCCTCCCGGTTCCAAAGATTGCAAAAGTACTGACAAATGGAATTTTACCAGTTGCAGCCATTCCAGCAGCAACGTTCATCATGTTGGTTTCGGCAATTCCCATGTTAAAGAATCTATCTGGAAAAGCCTTAGCAAACTTGGAAGTCTTGGTAGAACCAGAAAGGTCGGCATCAAAAACAACTATTCTCTCATCTTGTTCTCCAAGCTTAACTAAAGTATCACCATAGGCATCTCTAAGACTAACCTTCTCCATTGTTTCCTCCTAAACAATCTCTCCCAATTCTTTAAGTGCTTCCCTGAGCAAGTCTGGTGGAAGAGCCTTCCCATGCCACTCAGCTCTATTTTCCATGAAGGAGACACCTTTCCCCTTGACAGTTTTCGCAACAATCATTGTCGGTTTATACTTCACAGTATCCGCTTCATCAAGGGCAGCTTTTATCTCTCCGAAATCATGTCCGTTTATCTCTATAACGTGCCAGCCAAAAGCTCTCCACTTCTCCATCATCGGATAGATCGACATGATCTCGTCAACAGGACCATCTATCTGAAGGTTGTTGTTATCAAGAATTACGCAGAGGTTGTCAAGGTTATAGTGAGACGCTGCCATTGTTGCTTCCCAGACACTACCCTCCTGTGCTTCACCATCTCCAATCATGCAGTAAACCCTGCTATCGCTCTTATCAAGTTTAAGAGCAAGAGCCATTCCAACAGCAGCTCCAATCCCATGTCCAAGCGACCCCGTGCTTATCTCAATTCCGGGAGTTTTCCTCATGTCCGGGTGTCCCTGAAGATCTCCATCTATCCTTCTAAACTCATTTAATTTCTCAAATGGAAAATATCCTGTCCTTGCAAGAACAGAGTATAGTGCCGGACAGACGTGTCCTTTTGAAAGAACGAACCTATCTCTCTTTTCCCATTTTGGATCTTCTGGATTATGTCTCATTTTGTAGTAGTAGAGGGTAACTATTATGTCCGTTGCAGACATTGCGCCGCCAGGGTGACCTGAGTTGACGGCAGAAGTCATCTTCAGGATGTCCTTTCTAACTTCTCTGGCAATTACACTAAGGGTGGCTTCGTCTATATCCCTATTTCTCTCCGTAAAGAATGATGGTTCAAACCTTATCATTTAAACCTCCGGATAGATTCTGATTCCTCTTTTTACCTCGTTTTCAACAAAGCCCAGGGGATCAGACCAGAAAATAATTGGTTCAATTCTATCGTCATACTTTCTGGCAATTCTACAAACAACTGGAATAATTCGAAAATACTCATCTTCAGATAGTTCACCAGAGACAATTATGCCAACATCTATATCACTCCACTCATCTGGATTTCCATAAGCATAAGAACCATATAGAAAAACCTCTCTTATTCCAGGAATAAGCTCCAGAGCCACTAATTCTTTAACAAACTTTTTTACGATATCAATTACTCGCTCTCTCTCCTCAACAGTCGCTGGCATATCTGCTCCGTAAAGTTCAAAAGTTCTTCAGCTCGCTTCTTGGAAACGTTTATCAAATCAGGATATCTTACTTTCAGGTAAAGGTCAGATAGAATGTCCAATTTTCTAATCTCATCGCTGGTAAAACTAATCTTTGCAAGTTTAGAAAGCCTAACAAGATTATGAATTCTCGGAGGACTCAACTTTTCCGAAATCATTCCCTTTAAAACTTTCTCGATAGCCTGTTGACACATAAACGGAACGTAACGGTATCTACCCGTTTCAAACATTACTCTTGCCGTTTCCAGATCATAAAGAGCCAGCTTAAACCACTCTTCCTTCTTACTCAAATCCTTCTTCCTCTTTAATTCTATCTATCTCGGACTCAACCTGCTCTCTTGATGTTCCGCCAATTATATTCCTGCTGTTGATAGAACCTTCTACGCTCATAAGTGAGAGAACATCTTCCTCAAATTTATCTGAAAACTGCTTGAATTCTTCAAGCGTCAGGTCTTCAAGACCATTACCCTTATCAAGACAGTATGCCACCAGTTCCCCAACTATCCTGTGAGCCTCTCTGAATGGCACTCCTTTTCTGGCAAGGTAGTCTGCAACATCCGTTGCAAGGGAAAATCCTTTCTTAGCCTGTTCTCTCATTCTCTCTCTTTTAGGTTTCATCCCGGAAACAATCTTTGCATTAACTTTAAGGGCAAGTTTAACCGTATCTATTGCATCAAAGAGTGGCTCTTTGTCTTCCTGAAGGTCTCTATTATAGGTAAGTGGAAGTCCTTTAAGAATTGTCAAAATTGCCATTAAATCCCCATAAACCCTTCCTGTCTTACCTCTGGTGAGCTCCGAAACGTCAGGGTTTTTCTTCTGGGGCATAATTGAGCTACCTGTACAGAAAGCATCTGGAAGGTCAATAAATCCAAACTCCTCAGTTGACCAGAGGACAAGCTCCTCGGAAAGCCTTGAAAGGTGCATCATAACCATTGCACAGTTGAAGATTGTCTCAGCAACGAAGTCCCTGTCACTGACTGCGTCCATACTGTTTTTAGTTACACCTGAAAATCCAAGGAGCTTTGCTGTGAACTCCCTATCAAGTGGATAACTCGTCCCTGCAAGTGCAGCAGAACCTAAAGGGGAAATATTAACCCTTTTCAGCGCATCCTGAAACCTTTCTGCATCTCTTTTAAACATCTGGTAGTAGGCAAGCATATGATGGGAGTAGAGGACTGGTTGAGCAATCTGAAGGTGGGTGTATCCAGGCATTACAACATCTAAGTTCTCTTCAGCCTGTTTTACAAAGGCTTTCCTTAACTCTTTAAGGAGTTCTAAAATCTCCTCTATTTCATGTCTTACGTAAAGTCTGACATCTGTGGCAATCTGGTCGTTTCTTGACCTTCCTGTGTGAAGTTTTCCTCCAACAGGACCTATTCTCTCTGTCAACCTCTTTTCTATGTTCATATGGACGTCTTCTAATTCCGTCTTCCACTCAAAACTGCCACTCTCAATCTCATCAAGAATCTCGTTTAAACCTTCAATAATTTTCTCTGCTTCTTCCTTCTTCAGAATTCCCTGCTTTTCAAGCATTTTCACATGGGCAATACTTCCGGCTATGTCAAACGGAGCAAGTCTCTTATCGTAAGAAACAGATTCTGTGAATTTCTCAACCAACTCATCGGTAGATTCTTTAAACCTTCCGCCCCAGAGCTTTTTCTCTTCCGCCACAATTACCTCCTCTGGTTTGCTCAATTCTATCAAACAAGTTGCCTTTGGTTTATCAGAAACCTATAATTTCTAAAAGCTTTCACGGAGGAAAATATGCTCGAAAAAGGTATAAAGGAAGCCCTCACATTTGATGATGTCCTCTTACTCCCTAACTACTCCGAAGTTCTCCCAACCCAGGTTGACGTAAGAACAAAACTCACTAAGAGAATCACTCTCAACATACCGATAATGAGCGCTGCAATGGACACCGTTACCGAATCAGAACTTGCTATCGCTATTGCCAGAGAAGGGGGAATTGGAATTATCCACAAGAACCTCTCTATTGAAGAGCAAGCCGAAGAGGTTGATAGGGTTAAAAGGTCAGAAAGTGGAATGATCGTCAAGCCCGTTACCGTTTCTCCCGATCAGACGATAGCTGAAGCAGAAGCTCTAATGAGAAAGTACAAAATCTCAGGTCTTCCTGTAACAGACGAAAATGGAAAACTCCTTGGAATTATCACAAACAGAGATATAAGATTTGTAAAGGATTACAGCAAAAAGATTAAAGAGGTAATGACAAAAGAAAATCTTAAAACAGTTCCTGTGGGAACTACCCTTGAGGAAGCTAAGGAAATACTCCACAAATACAAGATTGAAAAACTTCCTGTTGTTGACGAAAACGGCTACCTTAAAGGACTTATAACAATAAAAGACATAGAGAAAAAGGAAAAGTACCCTAACGCCTGCAAAGACGAACTCGGCCGCCTTATGGTAGGTGCTGCAATTGGCGTTGGTCCTGAAGGTTTCAGAAGGGCAGAAGCTCTTATTGAAGCAGGTGTTGATATTATTGTTATTGACACTGCACACGGACACTCAAAAGGTGTTATAGAAATGGTAGAGAAAATAAAAGGACTTTATCCTGACGTTGAGGTAATCGCCGGAAACGTTGCAACTCCTGAAGGAACAGAAGCACTCATAAAAGCTGGAGCAGATGCTGTAAAGGTGGGAATCGGACCAGGTTCTATCTGTACAACCAGAATCGTTGCAGGTGTGGGAGTTCCTCAGCTCACAGCAATTGCCCAGTGTGCAGAAGTTGCAGATAAGTACGACATCTCAATTATTGCAGACGGTGGGATCAAGTTCTCAGGTGACATTGCCAAAGCAATTGGTGCTGGCGCAAGGGTTGTAATGATTGGTAGTCTCTTTGCAGGAACAAAAGAAAGTCCAGGAGAGCTTGTTCTCTATCAGGGAAGAAGTTACAAAGCTTACAGAGGTATGGGTTCCCTTGGAGCAATGAGGAGAGGAAGTAAGGACAGGTACTTCCAGGCGGAAGTTGAGGAGAAGAAGTTAGTTCCAGAAGGAATTGAGGGAATGGTTCCATACAGAGGTCCTCTTGCTGATACCATCCACCAGCTTGTAGGCGGACTTAGATCTGGCATGGGCTACTGCGGAGCAGCTAACATTGAGGAAATGAGAAAGAAAGCAAGGTTTGTAAAGATTACCTCAGCAGGTCTCAAAGAATCCCATGTTCACGACGTTATCATTACAAAGGAAGCTCCAAACTACTGGGTAGAAAGATAAAGGGGGATAACTATCCTCCCCCTATTTATATAGCTTCCTTTTTAATATTCACACCGTAAGTAGCTAAAACTTCCAGAAATTCTCTATTAAGCTTATTTCTCCATCTATTTAAAGCTATTTGAAAACCTGAAGGTTTCTTAGGTTTGTAAAGAAGAACCATTCCTGCTTCTTCTGGTGTCTTACTTCCTTTTTTTTGATTACACTCAGAGCAGCAAGTAACTAAGTTTGTCCACTCCCACTTACCGCCCCTGCTCTTTGGAACAATGTGGTCAACTGTGACCTCACTGTCCTTTACTATTTTCCCACAGAAAGCACATGTGAAATTGTCCCTTATAAAGACAGCCCTTCTGGTTGGAGCTGATGATTGCCAGTGTCTCATCAGAACGGGAATTCTGATAACAAGGGGTGCGGGATAATCCATAGTAGGAGAAGAGAGCTTCACACTTTCATAGTACTGGAGAACTTCACACTTGTTGAGAAGGTCAAGAATAAAGGCTTTCTTGTGGGAAAAAATGGAAACAGGAGCATAGGTTCTGTCAAGAACCAGAACAGGATGTAGTTTCATTTCCCGATCTCCTGAAGGTTAAATATTATATATTCCAGAATTTTAAAAGGAGCAATTATGGAAGACCTGCTGAAAGTCTTAAAAGAGTTTTCAAAAGAAGATATAGAAAGGCTTGAATCATTTGATAGACAGTACAGAGCTCTTGAGAAACTTCACAAAGAAATAAAAAATCCGCCAGATTTCCTTAAACTTGTCGTAATCAACGCGCTCATGTCCTACCAGCTTCAGATGAAGGGAGAAAAGTACTGGGAGACCTTCTCAGAGTTCTTCTCCGAAAAACCTGAAATCGAAAGATTTGAAGAGTTCATTAAGACTTACAACAAACGATTCTTGAATGCGAAACTTAAAAGACTGGATAAAGTCATAAAATGTGTTGAAAAGCTATTTTTAAACCACCCTTTAATAGATCTGGGTAAAGATTTAACCATTCTTGTGAAAGAACTTTCAGAGTGTCTCAATCAGAAAACAGACAGCAAAACAGTTGTCTTTGCTGCAAAGATGTTTATGTACGGCTACCGTATAGCTTTCGGCGAGAACCCTAAAAAGCTTGAAGAAATAGCAATCCCAATAGATTCAAGACTTTCAAAAATAAGCTCTGACAAAAACTTCTGGAAGGAACTTTCAGAAAAATCTGGAATACCTCAAATAAGACTTGATGCTGTCCTGTGGATACCAATGGGGCTGGAAGAAAGCTTCTTGAAAGAACTTCCAGAAGAACTTAAATTGAAAGTTGGGAGGATTATAGAGCTTGTCAGGGAAAAGAATAGCTCTCGTAACAGCTTGCGGAAATAAAAAAGAAAAGACTCCACAAGAAGCGGGGAAACTGTACAGGTCTGCAAGGATAAGACACCTCTACAGACGTTCAAAAGAATTAAACATTCCACTTTTTATCATCAGTGCAAAGTACGGTCTTGTAAGCGCCGATGAGATTATAGAACCTTACAACGCAGTTATGACAGATGAGAAGTGCAAAGAGTTGAAAGAAAAGATGCTGTCTAAACTAAGAGACTTTGACATTATCATATACTACAGGGGCGGAGCTCGGAAAACCTACTTAGACTGTATTTCTGAAGCTGCAAAAGAGCTCGAAAAAGAGTTAATAGTTTTTGGTTACGGAAATATGGGAGACATAGGAAAATTAACAGATATTTTAAATTCTGTGAGGAATACCGCAGATGGCACGAGAGATAGGAAACATTGGAGTTAAAAACATTCGTTTTACAGAAGATAAAATTTACTTTGAACTTAAAGACGGTAGAGAGATAGGAGTTCCTCTCGAATGGTTCCCGAGACTAAAGAATGCTACTTCTGAAGAGAGAGAAAACTACTACCTTACAGCAAACGGCACCGGAGTTCACTGGGAAAAGATAGATGAAGACATATCTATCAAGTATCTCCTTCAAGAAAAGTTTTACCTTCTCCAGAGCTCGGTTGAGAAAACTGTTTAATAATGCCGGGTAGGATGTATGAAAAATTTTTAGGGAAGAGGGTTATTATCATCGAGTGGAGTGTCCACCCAAGTGTGTAAAAATTGGACACAAACCTAAAAGAAGGAGGGTGGACACATGAAAAGGAAGTATGATCCAGAACTCATTAAGGATGACCTTAAAAAGCTCATCCAACAAACATTAAAAGAAGCATTAGAAGCAGAACTTGAAGAATTCCTTGGCTATTCAAAGTATGAGCGTACTGATTCTAACAACTCCAGAAACGGCTATATCTCCAAGACTGTTAAAACTGCAGCTGGAGAAGTAGAGATTGAAACTCCAAGAGATAGAAAGGGAGATTTTGAAC
>CAJXJV010000029.1 GCA_913055135.1 uncultured Desulfurobacterium sp.
ACCTGCGATTTTCACATCCTTGATTGTTACCCTTTCCCCTTCATCTATTGAAAACACAACCTCCGCATGGGAGTTTCCCTCTTTTATCGTTCCGTTTACCGTAGCAAACGGATATCCGTTGTTTTTGTAGTAGTTGAGTATGTTGTTCTTTGAATTTTCAAGCTCAAACTCATCAACGGACTTTGCCTGCGAATCGTTCAGTATGGACGAAATGGAAACTTACGAATTAAAAAGATACATGCAGTTAAAAAAAGAAATTATAGGTATTAAAAAAGGAATATATTTTTCTTGATTGAAAACGGTGAAGAGAGGTAGAGTGTATGTTTGAAACAAGAGTTCCTATGAGGAAATGTTCTTTTTGCGGAAGAGCTCAGTCAAGTGTAGAGGCTCTTATAACAGGTCCAAACGGTGTGGCAATTTGCAACTACTGTGTTGATGAGTGTTACGAGCTCATACACAGTGAGGAAAAGAAGCAAGGAAAAACTCCCGTAAGCGTCGATAGATTACCAACACCTAAGGAAATAAAGGAGTTTCTTGATCAGTATGTTATAGGTCAGGAAGAAGCGAAAAAGGTTTTATCAGTTGCTGTATATAATCACTATAAGAGAATTATGTCAAACGAGGATACTTCTGACGTTGAAATTGAAAAAAGCAACATTCTTCTGATTGGTCCAACAGGTTCAGGGAAGACCCTCCTTGCAAGATCTCTCGCAAAACTTCTTGACGTTCCATTTGCGATAGCTGATGCCACAACTTTGACAGAGGCTGGATACGTTGGAGAAGATGTTGAAAACATTCTCCTCAGACTCATTCAGGCTGCTGACTTCGACATAGAGAAGGCAGAGAGGGGAATTATCTACATAGATGAAATCGACAAAATAACCAGGAAGAGTGAAAATCCATCCATAACGAGAGACGTTTCTGGAGAAGGTGTTCAGCAGGCACTCCTTAAGATTCTTGAGGGAACAATTGCAAACGTTCCTCCACAGGGTGGAAGGAAGCATCCACACCAGCAGTATATTCAGATAGATACCTCAAACATTCTCTTCATCTGCGGTGGAGCGTTTGTGGGACTTGAAAACATAATTGCAAAGAGAATTGGTAAAGGTGGAATGGGCTTCACTGCCGACGTTAAGAGGAACAAATTAGAAAGGAGTGAGCTCCTTAAACACGTTGAACCAGAAGATCTTGTTAAGTTTGGTTTAATCCCCGAGCTCATTGGAAGGCTTCCAGTTATTGCAACTCTCAATGAGTTGACAGAGGAAGATCTGATCAGGATTCTTGAAGAGCCAAAGAACGCCCTTGTTAAACAGTACAAGAAACTTCTTGAGCTTGAAGGAGTTGAATTGGAGTTTACAGAGGAAGCTTTGAAAGAGATTGCAAAAGAGGCTATAAGGCGTAAGACAGGCGCAAGAGGACTCAGGGCAATAATGGAGAAGATAATGACAGATGTTATGTTTGAAGTTCCTCACAGGAAGGATATAAAGAAGGTTATAATTGACGCTGATGCTGTAAAAACGGGCAAGCCAAAGTACGAGCTTACAAAGGCTTCATAGCGGGGGAAGTTGTGAGAAGGCTTTTAATTGCTGGGAACTGGAAGATGCACAAGACTATTCCGGAAGCTCTCGACCTTGTCAGGGAGTTAAAAGAACTTGTAAAGGATGTCAACGATAGGGACATCCTGGTATGTCCACCATTTACAGCTCTCTATCCGGTTTCGAGAGAGCTTGAGGGTTCAAACATTGTCCTTGGTGGACAGAATATGTATTTTGAGGAGCAGGGAGCTTTTACAGGGGAAATTTCACCTTTGATGCTCAAAGATGCCGGTTGTTCTTACGTTATACTCGGGCACTCTGAGAGGAGGCACATTTTCGGAGAGACCGATGAACTTGTAAATAAGAAGGTTCTCTCTGCCATCAACCATGGGCTTATTCCAATTCTCTGTGTTGGAGAGCTTTTAGAGGAGAGAGAAAGCGGAAAAACGCAGGAAGTTGTTGAGAAGCAGGTTAGAGAGGGATTGAAAGGCGTTGATGGAGACAATGAGTTCGTTATAGCCTATGAGCCTGTCTGGGCGATAGGAACTGGTAAAACGGCAACACCTGAGCTTGCTGAAGAGGTTCATTTATTTATACGTCAGGTACTTTCGGATATGTTCGGAAGTGAGAAGGCAAACTCTGTAAGGATTCTCTACGGCGGAAGTGTAAAGCCTGAGAATGCTGCGGGATTGTTAAATATGGAGAACATTGATGGAGCTCTTGTTGGTGGAGCAAGTCTTAAGGCTGAAAGCTTCGCAAAAATAGTTAAGTTTGATATGGAGGCATGATGTTTACCGCTTTGCTTATCTTTCATGCAATTATTGCTCTTCTTCTGATAATAGTTGTTCTTATCCAGCCCGGAAAGGGGGATACCAGTTCACTCCTTGGTGGAGGAAGTGCATCATCTGCCTTTGGGGCAGATACAGGGGCAGTTCTTACAAAGACTACTGCTATACTGGGAGCTCTCTTTATGCTTAACTCTTTGATCCTTTCGGTTGTTGGTTCAAAGCTTGCTCAAGAAAACTCTGTTGTTGAAAGGGTAAAGGTGGAAAGGACAAAGTAACCTCAATAAAGATTAGAGGGTGAAGTTTGAAGGGTGAATTTAAGAAACTCTTTTTCTATGCTGTCTTTCTATCTTTTATTCTCTTTTCTTCCTGTCAACAATCCCATGTAGAGAGTACTTCTCCCTCTGAAGTATCTATCTCTCCTTATTTCTCTCCACGTGGTGGCTGTACACGTGCAGTTATTTCCGAAATTAACCGTGCTAAGAACCGTATAGATGTAGCGGTTTTCAGTTTTACAAGTAAACCAATAGCAAGAGCTCTGATAAAAGCCCATAATAGAGGTGTTAGAATAAGAGTTATCATTGATCAGGGAACAGCAAGATCAAAGAACTGTGTTGGTCCTGTTCTGGAAGCAGCGGGTATTCCTGTTAGATACAAAAAGGGGAATGGTGGTGGCCTGATGCACCACAAGTACGCTGTGATTGATGGGAAAACCCTCATAACTGGCAGCTTCAACTGGACAATAAGTGCTGAGAAGAGGAACGATGAAAACTTAGTTGTGATAAAGGGTGCCGGAGAAGTTATAGAGGCTTACGAAAGGAACTTTGAAAAGCTCTGGGAAATGGCAGGTCTTACAAATTGACAATAGAGACTCTGAAGGAAAAATTTTTCTCTGAAAGAGAGAGGATAAAAAAGCTACACCTTCAGAAAGAGACAGGGTTCGCTGTTGCTGATGAACTGAGAAAAGCCCTTGATTCCCTACTAAAGCCAGCCTTTAATCACTTTTTCGGCAGCTGGGATGTACCGATAGCTTTTTATGCTCTTGGTGGATACGGTAGAGGGGAACTCAACTTCCACTCTGACATAGATGTGAATCTGATTTATTTCGGAAAACTCTCTGAAAGTCATCTTGAGGATATTGAGGCTTTTTACTATTTCCTCCTCTCTCTGAAACTTGACCTCGGATTTGCTCCAAGAAGTACCTTAGAGGCTCTGGAGCTTGCAGAGTCCGACCTCTCAGTTTTTACGAATCTTCTCCAGAGGAGATTCCTTGCTGGTGATAGAAGTATAGATGAAAGGTTTGCGAATGAATTTGGCACCCTCATCGAGAACAACAAAAAGTCCTTAGTTGAGGAGATAATCATAAGCAGGAACGATAGATACAAGCGGTTTTACGGAACTGTTTATTATCAGGAGCCAAACGTAAAAGAAAGCAAAGGTGGATTGAGGGATCTCCACGAAGCTTTCTGGGTGTCGAAAATTGTCTATTCAATAGATAACTACTCCGGTTTCCTGGATAAAAAGATTCTCGATTGGAAAAGTTTCAGGGATGTTGTATCAGCTTACGATTTCCTTCTGAGGGTGAGAAACCACCTTCATATCTCTTCAGGAAGAAAGAGTGATATTCTTTCGTTTGAAATGCAAAAGGTTGTAGCAGATTTCTTTGGCTTCCCTCGGGATAGAAGGGGAATAGAGCAGTTTATGAAAAGTTACTTTAACGCTGCAATAGATTTATCGGTCATAACGAAGGAAGTGATAAAAGGAGCTCTTGAAGAATTAGAGAAAAAGGAAAAAAGGTTTTCTTTCAGTTCTATCTTTCAATCAAAGAAATTGATAGAGGATACGTTTTAC
The DNA here is from genome assembly GCA_913055135.1 of uncultured Desulfurobacterium sp. GTDB lineage: Bacteria > Aquificota > Aquificia > Desulfurobacteriales > Desulfurobacteriaceae > Desulfurobacterium. Next base: position 4,172 of record CAJXJV010000029.1, read on the forward strand.
GTAGTGGAAAATGTTCTCTATATTGAAGAAGATAAAGAAAGTGAGCTGGTAAAAGATCCTCTTTTAGTTTTAAAGGGATTTAAGCTGGTTCAAGAGAAAGGACTGGCGCTTTCAGCAAATGCCTTTTCACTTTTCAAACTTTCAGCAGAGACGAATAAAGAAAAGTTCAGAAAAAGGGAAGTTCTTAACGAGTTTAAAGAAATTCTCCTGAACTTAAAAAGGCTCTCCTACACTCTTGAGCTCATGCATAACTGTAAGGTTCTTGATGCTCTCATCCCGGACTTTGAAAGACTCAGGGGACACTTTCAATTTGATACCTATCACAAGTTTACAACAGACATTCACTCAATTTTCACGGTAAGGGAGCTTGAGAAGATAGAGGAAAAAGGAACAAATGTGACCTCCGTTAGAGAAAAGCAGGATTTCTTCCAGATACTTCAGGATCTTGAAAACCCTCACGTTTTATACATAGCTGCACTTTTCCACGACATTGGCAAGGGCAAACCTGGAAGGCATGAAATAGTTGGGGCTGGCTTAACAAGAAAATACCTTTCTGAAATGGGCTTTTCTCCTGAGGAGATAGAAGAGGTTGTCTGGCTTGTTAAAAACCACCTTCTGATGTCCCACCTTGCCTTCCGGAGGGACATTTCCGATCCAGAGTTGATAGAACAGTTTAAAAATGAATGTAAAACAGAAGATAGACTGAAAAAGCTCTTCCTTTTGACCTATGCAGACATTAAAGCTGTAGGTCCCGGGGCATGGGACAACTGGAAGAGTTCCCTCCTCTGGAAACTTTATAACGTTACTCTTTCCCTGTTTGTTGAAGGAAAGAGTGTCGAAGAGCTTATATCTGAGAAGCTTCAAAGAAGAAAGGATAAAGTCAAGAAACTTCTCCAGGGAAAGATTCGTCCTGAATCCGTAGAGAGATTCTTTAAAAATGCTGATAGAGATTATCTGATTACCTATCCATCAGACGAAATTGCCAGGCATCTCATTTTAATGAAAGAGGTGAGAAAAAAAGGAAAGGAGTACACAGTTTACCACGAGAGTTACCCGGACATAGGCTTCACAAAGCTAACTATAGTTACAAAGTACAGGAGAGGGCTCTTCAATAAGATTGCCGGGATTCTCTCTTACCTTGGAATAAACATAAAGGGAGCCAACATAAACAGAGCTATAGAGGATGACTGTGAGTGCATGGTTTACACAATTCACGTTTCGACGGTAGCAGGAGAAGTACTTTCCTGTGATAGAGTGAAAAAATTTGAGGAAATCCTTGAAAAGCTCTATCTTGGAGAATTTGATCCTGACGACCTACCGCAGGATTTGATGAAGCCGAAGAGTTTTAGAAGAAGTGTTCCTCTTCCTGCAAATAAGGTGAAAATCGATAATAAAACTTCCGATAAGTACACGATCGTTGAAGTCTCAACTTACGACAGGTTAGGCGTTCTTTACGCAATAACGAAAGTTCTCCTTGATATGAAAACCCGTTTGAGAAGGGCAATCATTGCCACAGAAGGTAACAGAGTAATAGACAGCTTTTACATAACGGATATGGAGTATAAAAAGATAACTGATGAGCAGTTTCTAAAAGAATTAAAGGAAAGAATTCTGCAAGTTATTGAGTAATAAACATTCCAATAACCATCTTTAAAAGCTCAAAAAAGTTTGGATTAAACAGAGTAAAGCCTATGATTACAAGGACAATCAGAAACTTCATGTAAGCTCTGAGTTCCCTTATTTCTCCCTTTAGCTCTTGCCGAACAGTTTCTATTTTCTGGTCAAGTTCCCGACGAACTGTTTCTATTTCCTGTCTGAGCTTACCAGTCTCTCCGAAGAACTCCTCCTTTGTGACAAGTTCCTTTCTTAGTTCATCTTTCAGCTCAGCCTTGATTACGACTTTCTGTTCCCTTGCTTTTTCCTCTATTACTTCAAGACTTTTCTCTATGGTTTTTACTACTTCTTTAGCTATCTTCTCATCTTTTACCACCTTCTTTATAGCGTCATACACTTCTATTGGTATGGCGTAGCTCATAGAAAGAGTACCTCTTCAAGGATTTTTCTCGTGTCACCATCAGGAATAAAATTATACATAACTGTATTAAAGTTCAAATTTTAAAGATATCGTCCAGGATATCTCCTTCTATCTTATAGGGCATTCTGTTGGATATTATTGAAGAGATAAAAGAGGTTGTAATTATTACCAGAAGGAGTGCTACATACGTTTCTTCGTCAATTATCCCTGCTTTTAGCCCAAAGAGTGAAGCAACAATTCCAAAAGTCAATCTCATGTTGAAAAAGAGCCCTGCAAGTTTGTAAACAGTTCCCCTGAAGAAGTTTATCGTTGCATATACCGTTCCAATATACTTGGTTACAAAAGCAATTGTTCCGAGAAGAAGTGACAGGAAAACAACTTTCAAAGAGACTACGGAAAGTTTTACCGTATATCCTGCCTTGAAGAAGAAAAACGGAGCAAGAAAGCCAAAAATAATGGCTCTTATCTTCTTCTCAGTTAAACTGTCTTTTCTGAAAAACTCTGCAAAGAAGATTCCTGTTGTAAATGCAAGAACAGCTTCATTTATGTGAACAGTCTCTGAGAGAAAACCGAGAGCTATCAAAATCACAATGATGAAACGTGTTCTAAACTCTATCTGGTTTCCTGCGTATCTCTCAAAGAGCTCTTCTCCCCATTTGGGAAGTCTGATAAGGAGCAGAATAAGGGCAACAGAAAATAGAAAGTTATAAACGTTTATTCCTTCAAAGAGGAAGCTCATCGTTAGCATGCTGGAAATGTCAACAATCATAGCTCCTGCAAGGAGAACCTGACCGGCGAGAAGCTGAAGCATTCTCTTCTCCTTAAGGAGAGGATAAACGAGAGCCAATGAGGTTGTAGAAAGTGCAATTCCTATGAGAAGAGAAGCTTCAAAAGGGTATCCTAAAATGTAGTGGGTAACATAGAAAATACTCACTAAAGGAAAAAAGTAGGAGCAAAAACCTATAAAGAGACTTTTCAGAAGGTTTTTTCTCACAAGTTCCGGATCTGTCTCAAGTCCTGCAAAGAACATTAAACCTAAGAGACCGAGATTTGAGAGAAACTCTATCCAGCTGAGGTCTCCAAGTTTTAGAAAGTTTGAAGCAAAGACTCCAGTCAAAATTTCAAGTATGGACGAAGAAAACCCAATCTCTAAGGCGGCTATCCCTGCTAAAATTATGAGAATGCTTACAACAAGGCTTTCTGTCTGTAGCTTCACATAACCTCCGTAATGGAAATTTTAACAGACGAGGGAAATCTTGAGAAACATAAAGCTTACAATTGAATACCTTGGCACCAATTACTACGGCTGGCAGATATTGCCGGGAAAACCAACTATTCAGGGGAAGATTACAGAAATTCTTGAGGAAATTCTCCAGCATCCTGTAAAACTCATCGGTGCAAGCAGAACTGATGCGGGAGTTCATGCACTCGGTCAGGTGGCAAATTTCAGAACAGAAAAAGAAATTCCTCTCTATAAACTCCAATCTGCGTTAAATGGTCTTCTTCCCCCGGATATAAAGATTGTTTCTGTTGAAGAGATTCCCTTTGACTTTGATTCTCGAAGATGGGCTAAGGGAAAACGCTACAAATACAGAGTTTTCAACAGGGAGATTCCGAGTCCTTTTGAGTACAGACGTTCCTGGTTTGTTCCGTATAGACTTAACATCGCAGCGATGGAAGAAGCAAAAAGATTTCTCATCGGCACTTTTGACTTTACTTCCTTTTCAAAATCGGACAGGAAAACAGAGGTAAATCCCGTTAGAAGGGTTGACTCGATAGAAATTAGAAAAGAAAACTATCTGGTTGAGTTTGTTTTTTTTGGCAGGTCTTTCTTAAGGCATATGGTGAGGATAATGGTTGCAACTCTTATTGAAGTTGGAAGAGGAAGGCTTTTCCCTGAAGATATAGAAGTGATCAGAGATAAGAAAGATAGAAAGTTCGCTCCTTTTTTAGCTCCGCCGGACGGACTTTACCTTGAAAAAGTATATTACGATGACTATCCTTATTGAGAACAATTTTCAATTATAGGAGTGAGAAATGGCAAACTTTGTAACCCTTGTGATTTTAGATGGTTTTGGATACAGTCCTGAAAAAGAAGGAAATGCAATTGCTCTGGCAAATACTCCATTCTGGGACTACCTCTGGAATACCTACCCAAAAGGTCTTCTTAAAGCATCAGGCGAAGCCGTAGGACTTCCAGAAGGTCAGATGGGAAACTCTGAAGTTGGACACATGAACATTGGCTCTGGAAGAATAGTCTGGCAGGATATAGTTAGAATCACAAAATCAACAAAAAACGGAGACTTTTTTAAGAATCCTGTAATCAAGAAAGCAATTGATACAGCAAAAGAGAAAGAGAAAAAACTTCATCTTATTGGTCTCCTCTCTGATGGTGGTGTTCACAGCCACATTGAGCACCTCTTTGCGCTTCTTGAGTTTGCAAAAAAGGAAGGATTGGAGAAGGTTTGTGTTCATGCGATTCTTGATGGTAGAGATACACCTCCCAAAAGTGCAGAAAAGTATTTGAGAGCTCTTGTCAAAAAAATTGAAGAGCTCGGTGTTGGAAAAATTGCCACAATGGGTGGACGCTATTACTACATGGACAGAGATAAGAGGTGGGATAGAACGGAGAAAGCCTACAATACAATGGTTTTAGGTGAGGGTTTTAAGTGCACAGATCCAATAGAAGCTCTTTTCCAGGCTTACGATAGAGGCGAAACTGATGAGTTTGTTAAACCTTACGTAATATCTCCTGAGTGCCTTGTAGAGGATGGAGATGTTCTTTTCTTCTATAACTTCAGAGCCGACAGGATGAGACAGATAGTTTCCGCCCTTGGACTTCCTGAGTTTAATGGTTTTGAGAGGAAGAAGGTTATTAAACCGTCCTACATTGCAACAATGACTCTTTACGATGAAACTTTTCCGTTTGACGTAGCTTTCCCACCGCAAGATCTAAAGAACGTTCTGGGAGAGGTTATATCTAAGCTTGGCTACAAGCAGTTGAGAATAGCTGAAACAGAGAAGTATGCCCACGTTACCTACTTCTTCAATGGAGGAAGGGAAGAACCTTTTCCTGGAGAGGAGAGAATCCTCGTTCCATCTCCAAAGGTTCCAACTTACGATTTGAAACCGGAAATGAGCGCTTTTGAGGTAACCGATAAGGTTGTTGAGAGAATAGAGAACGGCGATTACAGACTCGTAGTCCTGAATTTTGCAAATCCAGATATGGTTGGTCACACGGGAAATCTTGAGGCTGCAATAAAGGCGATAGAGACTGTTGACAAGTGCCTCAAAAGAGTCGTCAAGGCAACACTCAAAAAAGGAGGAATCTGTATAGTAACTGCAGACCATGGAAATGCTGAGCAGATGATAGATCCGGAAACGGGAAATCCCTGGACTGCTCACACCACAAATTTTGTTCCTTTCGTTGTTATCAAGGGAGAATGCGGCTCTTACGGAGTTAAAAGAAGAGAAAAGAAAGACGTTGAACTTCCAGAAGAATTTGCAGGAATTGCTGTTATAGGAATTCTTGGAGACATAGCTCCATCTATTCTCTACATTTTAGATGAAGAGATTCCTCCTGAGATGACAGGAGATATCATTGTAGAAGGAAGCTTCTAATTATATTCCTCCTCCCGTTTGGGAGGGTTTCTCTCCTTGTGAGTTCCCTTAGGGGGGTCATAAGAAAACCAAATTATACAGCACCTTTTATCCTGGCGATTTTTTCTTTTAACTTTCTTTCTACAAATTCGGTAACAAACTGAGAGACGTCACCGCCGTAAAAAGCTATTTCTCTGACAACAGATGAAGAAAGATAGGCATACTCATCAGAGGGCATGAGAAAGACAGTTTCAATTTCCGGGTAGAGTTTTCTATTGATGGAAGCCATTGTGAACTCGTGATCCATATCAGATATGATTCTTATTCCTCTGAGTATTGCCACGGCTCCTTCTTCCTTTGCGAATTCAACAAGAAGAGAATTGAACGTTTTTACTTTTACTTTACTGTAAAGTCCCATCTCTTTGAGGCTTTCTTCAAACATCTCCTTTCGTTCTTCAAGAGAAAATAGAGGTTTTTTCTTTGGATTTTCGGCAATTCCAATAATCAGTTCCTGAAATATCTCTATTCCCCGTTTTACTATGTCAAGGTGACCAAGAGTGACCGGGTCAAAGGTTCCAGGGTAGATTGCCTTTTTGATCATTTTGCTCCTTTCAAGTAACCCTGTCGGAAGTTTTGGAATATTCTACAAAAATTTTCCTATTCCTGCTTCAAAAAGCCCGCAAGCTTAAATAACGAAAACCTTATATTCAGTCTAAGTTATATAAAGAAAATATTATCTATATTTAGAAATTTCTAAACTCTTGACTTAATCA
>CAJXJV010000030.1 GCA_913055135.1 uncultured Desulfurobacterium sp.
GAGAAAATTGGTTTCCTGATGAAACATCTCGCTTTTGAGTGGGTGAAGATATCAGAAGGTTCTTTCCTTGTCGGGAAGAACATGAAAGAACTGGAAATTCGTAAAAAGTACGGAGTAATAATCGTAGCAATCATCAGGGACGAGAACGTTATCGTTTCACCCTCACCCCTTTTCCAGTTTCAGCCTGGTGACACAATCGTAGTCGTTGGAACTCTCGATAACGTTAAGAAGTTCGTAAAACTGGTTGAGGGTAAGGAAGAGTAAATGGAACACTTCATTTCTATTTTCGCTGCATTTGTTACAACCTTAACGGCATCCTACGCCATTTCGGTAAAGCTGAAATTTCCGGTTATTCCCCTGTATATAATTGCCGGGATTCTCATTTCTCTCATTTTTCACATTCATGATATCCACATATTCGAAGTCCTTGGTGTTATTCTCCTTCTGTTCTACATTGGACTTGAGTTTTCAATTGCAGAACTCCAGAAAAATTTCAAATCGATTATCTCAGTTGGTCTTGTTGATCTTATTCTCAACACGGTTCCGATTTTCTTCGTTGCAAAGCTTTTAGGATTCAACTCATTTACAGCCTTTGTTATCTCTGTTATTCTCTATCCCAGCAGTTCTGCCATAGTTTCAAAACTCCTTATAGATTTACGGAAACTTGCAAATCCGGAAGTTGACACAGTCCTTGCCATTCTGGTCTTTGAGGACATTGCTGCAGCTACACTCCTTGCGTTTCTTGTCAACTTCACAAGCGGAACAGTAACACCGGCTGAAACTTTACGGATATTTGTAAAGATTGCCCTGTTTATCTCTATAGCCCTCATTGTCATCATGAACGCTGGAAAACTTGTTGACCTTGTCTTCCAGAAAATGGGTACCTCGACAGAATTTTTAGTTCTATTTGTTGCAACTATCCTCTTCATAATCGTTGAGGCTACACTTGGCTTTGGACTGTCTGAATCAATTGGGGCATTTATAGCAGGTATGCTCTTTGCCGAAAGCAGTTACAAGGAAAATATTGAATCTGTTGTTATTCCTTATAGAGATTTATTTGGAGCTCTTTTCTTCCTGACATTTGGTCTCTCGATAGACCTCGAGAGTTTCTCATCCTCCATTATCCTTCCTCTCATAGTTCTTCTGATAATATCTTTCATCACAAAGATTTTGACAGGACTTGTATCCGTCAGGTTTTACAACCTTGGGGCAAAGAGAGGGCTTTCCGCCGGACTGATGCTACTGCCAAGAGGTGAATTTTCCATTCTTGTAGCTGCAACAACGCCAAAACTTGTACCACTTACAGCTGCTTATGTTCTGTCATCATCCATTCTGGGATCAATAGCAGTCAAAGAGTCTTCCAGAGTACTCAACCTCATCTTCAAAGAAAAACCCAAAAAGAAAAGCAAACTTACCAGATCTCAGCTTCTGGGGGATTAAATGTTTATAACCTTCGAGGGCATTGAAGGATGTGGAAAGAGCACTCAAGCGAAACTCCTGTATGAGTGGCTCCTTGATAACGGAAAAGAGGTCATCCTGACCAGAGAACCGGGAGGCACTCCTGCTGCTGAGGAGATAAGAAATTTCATTTTAGAACCAAGAGAAGAATCTTTCCCGCCATTTTCCGAGCTTTGTCTCTACATGGCTGCAAGGGGATTCCACGTTGAAAATCTGATAAAACCCTCTCTGAGAGAGGGTATCTGGGTTATATGCGACAGGTTTGTAGATTCAACTGTTGCATACCAGGGGTATGGAAGAGGTATTGATGTTAAACTCATAGAGAATTTGAACAAAGAGGCAACAGGAGGACTTGAACCTGATCTTACATTTTTGATAGATGTTCCGGTTGAAGTAGGCTTTGAGAGAATTGAGAAGAGGAAACAGGACAGAATGGAAAAGGAAGAGATAAACTTTCACAAAAGAGTAAGAGAGGGATTTCTTGAAATTGCCAGAGCTAACCCTGAAAGGGTTGTGGTAGTGGATGGAAGAGGCAGTGCTGATGAAGTTTTAAAAAATATCATAGAGATATTGAGGCAAAGAACAGATGCCTTTTAGCAGTGTTGTTGGACACTCAAAACAGATTTCAATTCTGAAATCTCTGCTCTCTTCAAAGAGATTTCCATCCAGTTCTCTCTTTGTTGGTCCGGAAGGAGTCGGAAAAAAATTGATAGCCACAGAAGTCCTGAAACTGCTCACGGAGAATCCACTCAACGTCAGAATCTTAGGAGAGGAAAAACCGGGTACCATAGAGGAAATAAGAGAAGCTTCGGCCTGGCTCTTCACAAAACCTTCATCCGGGAAAGGGAAAGGGCTGATAATAGACAACGCCGATGAAATGAGAAGTGAAGCTGCAAATGCTCTTCTTAAAACCCTTGAAGAACCTCCAGATTATGGATTCATAGTATTAATAGCAAAAAACGAAGAGGCTGTTCTACCGACTCTCAGATCAAGATGTAGAGTATTCAGGTTCGGAAAACTCAGCGATTCTAACATTGAATACCTACTTGAAAAACTTGGACTAAAACCCGATAAAAGAGTAGTGAAACTATCAAATGGAAGCGTAGGAATGGCTGTAAGGCTTTCAGAAAGCCAGGTTCCAGAGCTTATAAAAGAGTTTATAAACCTCATGAAGTCAAAGGATAAGTTAAAGGGAATCATTTCATTCTCCTCAAACTTCTCAAAACTATCGAGGGAAGAAACTCTCCTCTTTTTGAATGCTCTTGAAAACCTCCTATCGCAGAAGGACACAGTTTTAAGGTGGTTTGAAGCTATACAGAAGGGAAGAGAGTTTTTAAAGTTCTATGGAAAGCCCCAATCTGTTGTTGAATGGATTTTGCTGGAAGTGCTACTCAAAACTGAACGTGAATCCTTTTAACCTTTTGTTTTCTTATAGCCTCAGGAATATCCTCAAGGAGTTCGTGATTCCTGATTTCATCAGGATCTTTTAATCCATTGAAATTAATTAAATAAAAGTTTATCCTATCTCCATAAATCCCAGACTCGTCAAGAACAAGTCCACAAATGTAGAGCTTTCCTTTCGAAACAAGGTTTTCAAACTCTGGAATGGAAAGAAGATTATCTATTTGCGCATCTATGTTATTTCCATCAGGGCAGCATTCAACTGCTTCTCATTTCCTTCGTAGAGAGGAAGGAGAATATCTATGTTGTTTTCATAAACCTTTCTGAGAAGTTTAAATTCAACCTCTGCTGCCTGAAAACCAAGCTTTATAAATTCCTCAAGGTTTACTGCTGTTGTCCCTGTAATCGCTATAAGTGGAACCTTCAACGTCTTTACTGAATAGTAAATAGAAGCAAGGTTTGGAAGAATCTGAGAAGCTGTATTTGAAACTATGCAACTCCCTGGAAGGAGCTGGGAAATTCTCCAGACCATAGATGAAGCACAGACTATACAGGAATCATACCTCTCGGGTTTTTCACGGGATATACAATCCCTTATTAAGAGTTTCTCTATTACCTTTACAGCTTCCATTAAACCACTCTTATCTCAACCAGATTTTGAGAGGTATCAAGTATAGCAAAAGTGGATTTCCCTGTAAGATATCCGCAGAGCTCCCCAGGGTTTACAATCTGACAACCATTTAAAACTCTTGTATCGATCTCATGGGTATGACCGTAGAGAACGTAATCGAAATCTCCAGATTTTGCCAAGGAATCAACAAAGAGAGGTTCATGCATGATTGCGAATCTTTCCCCATCAATTTCCCTGTAGATAGGCTGTTTAGCTATCAATCCTCCTGAAACTTTCAACAACCCTCCAACTTCCCCATCGTTGTTTCCAAAAACTCCAACAAAATCACATTTTAGCTTTGAAAGAAACAGCTTTACAGAAAAAGGAGAGACAAAATCTCCACAGTGAATAACAAGTTCTATATCCTCAGCGTTAACCATTTCTACAAATTTCTCTATTTTCTCAAGGTTATCATGGGAATCAGAAACCACTGCAATTTTCATTTTCTGTCTCCGGAGGGTGGTTTATTTGAAATAAAATCACATTCGGGATACCTGCTGCAACCGTAAAACTTCTTTCCTTTCTTGCTTCTTCTTTCAACGATGTCACCCTCACCGCACTTAGGACACTTTCCGTAGGTAATTGGAGCAGTGTACTTACATTCCGGGTAGTTCGTACAGGCTATAAATTTACCATATCTTCCGCTCTTTATTACCAGATCACCACCACACTCTGGACACTTCTCTCCGGTTTTTTCAGGTTCCTCCTTGAGACTTTCCTTATACTTGCATTCAGGATAGTTTGAACAGGCTATAAAGGTTCCATATCTGCCGTGGATTTTAAGAAGAGGAGCTCCACATTCAGGACACTCTCTACCAATCTCCTCCCCCCTGAGATTCTTCAGCTCCTTTTCAGCCCTTTCAAGCAGTCCTTTGAACTCTCCAAAGTAGAACTCCTTCAGTACTTCTCTCCACTCCTTTTTGCCTTCCTCTATCTTGTCCAGCTCCTCTTCCACACTCGCCGTAAACTTCACATCAACAATCTTAGGAAAAAGCCTTTTCAGTATATCGTTAATAAACTCTCCAAGCTCTGTGGGCTTTAGTTTTTGCTTATCCTTTTCTACGTATCCTCTCTGAATGATGTTTGAAATTATCGTTGCGTAGGTCGATGGTCTTCCGACTCCTTCTTCTTCGAGTGCCTTAACAAGGGTTCCCTCGGTATATCTTGGAGGAGGCTCTGTAAAGTGCTGAACTCCTTTTATCTCTTCCGGTTCTACCTTATCTCCTTCGTTCAAATCGGGAAGGAGCTTTTCCTCAACTTCCACAGGATAAACTTTTAGAAATCCTTCTTTTTTCAAAGTGCTTCCAGTAGCCCTAAATTTTAATCCGTTTCCCTCAATATCTGCAGAAACTGTATTAAATACTGCATCTTCCATTTGAGAGGCAACAAACCGTCTCCAGATGAGATCGTAGAGCCTGTACTGTTCAGGAGTCAGGTATTCCTTAACGCTCTCCGGGGTTCTGTAAACAGAAGTAGGTCTTATCGCTTCGTGGGCATCCTGAGCAGATTTTGGAGTTTTTGTCTCATAACTTCTCTTCGTTTTTGGTAGATACTCCGAACCTATCTCTTTCTTTATAAACTTTCTGACCTCTTTAACCGCCTCATCAGAAATCCTTGTGGAATCTGTTCTCATGTAGGTAATAAGACCAACCCTCTCGTTTCCAAGGTCGATACCCTCGTAGAGCTGCTGGGCAATCTGCATGGTCAACTTTGCAGGAAATCCAAACCGCTTTGATGCTTCCTGCTGAAGAGTTGATGTAATGAATGGTGGATAAGGTTTTCTCTTTCTTTCCTTCCTTTCAACTCTTGTAACTGTGAAAGGCACCCCTTTTGCCCTTTCAACTAACTCCTTGGCACTTTTTTCATCAGGTATGTCAAACTTATCAAGTTTTTTTCCATCAACTGCAAAAAGCTTTGCAGGGAACTTAGAAGTTTCTTTTCTGAAAATTCCCTCAATTGTCCAGTACTCTTTTGGAACAAACTTCCTTATCTCCTCTTCTCTGTCACAGATAAGCCTCAGAGCAACAGACTGAACTCTACCGGCAGAGAGAGCCTTCTTAAATCTCTTTGAGAGTAACGGAGAAATTGTATAACCGACGATTCTGTCAAGAATTCTCCTTGCCTGCTGGGCATTAACCTTGTTTTCATCAATCTGGTCAGGATTTTTGATTGCTTCTTCTATGGCTTTTTTCGTAACTTCATGGAATCTTACCCTGTAAATGCCATTCTTCTTTATCCTTTTCAGAGCATTTGCAATGTGCCAGCTGATTGCCTCTCCTTCACGGTCGGGGTCTGTTGCAAGAAGAACTTCATTACTTTCTTTTGCAGCCTTTTTGAGCTCTCTAAGAATTTTGTCTTTTCCCTTTATTGTTACGTACTTTGGCTTGAAATTCTTCTCTATATCTACTCCAAACTCCTTCTCAGGAAGATCTATAACATGTCCCATGGAAGCTTTTACGATAAAGTCTTTCCCTAAATACCTCTGGATTGTCTTGGCTTTTGCTGGCGATTCAACTATGAGGAGTTTTTTCTTTCCCATCCAGACCTCTAAGTTTAGTTCAACTTTAGCGAATAGAGTAATGTAACGAAAGAAAGAGAAGAAGTCAAAAAATTTTCGTCAAAAACAGCTACTTATATCAATTTTCTCCTGTAATAGTTACTGTAAAGAGCTCCAGCAGGGTTGTGGGCTAAAACTCTATCTTTAACAATCAGCGTAGTTACAGGTGCTCTTGAGTGCATCTGGAAAAGCATGTCGTGTCCAACGCAAAGACCAACAATTATATTCATATCGGTTTCAACTTCGTTCAGAACCTCTGCCTGACCAACAGGATTACAGGAAGCCTCTAAGAACTCTGGTTTCATCTTTTCAATGTTTAGCTCCGCTTTATCTACAGCCCCTACCTTGCAAACCACTGAGAAAACCTCAAACCCATTTGATTCAAGGATTTTCGCAAGAATTCTTGTCTCTTCAAAAAGACCAATACAAAAAGCTATGCCGATTTTTTTAAACCCCATCCTTTTTGCAAATTCAAGGAGCTCTTCAACCCTTGTCAGCTTGCAGTAGAACTCCCTTTCAATGTCTGAAGAAACCTCCAATAGCTTTCTCTCAAATTCGGGCAGACCCTTCAAAAGCTCTTTCAGATCCTTACACTCTTTTCCTTCTCTGTAACAACCGGGCGAGTGGCATCTGTGACACTTCAATGGTGCTCCTCCTCGTTGGGCTCAAGGAGTTCCTCAAGCTCCCCCTTCTTAAACCTCTCAACTGCATCATCGAGAAATTTCACCTCAGGTGGAATCAGGTAAATCTTAACTCCTAAAACATTCCTTACTTTATCAAAGGAACCGGGACCCATCTCCTTTACAAGAACAGCATCAACTCCTTTCTTTCCAAACATTTCAACGATGCGAATTCCTCTTCCCCTTTCAACGTGGAGCCCTGGATTTTTCACAATCTCAATATCCCCTGTGTTAGTATCGACAATCGCAAAGTGGTTTGACTTTCCAAAGTGGGCATTAACCAGTCTTCTTCCATGAACCTCAGTATCAAGTACTGGAACTGCAACTTTCACTTTTACCTCCAGACTTATATTTAATTGTTAAATTCCAAACAGCTTTGTATTCAAATATTGTCTTTGGTTTGATTTAAGTCAAGGTAATTCTAAGAAATTGCCTGTATTCTTAAAACTGAATAAACTCAATCAGGAGGAACAGGATGTTCGGATTCTTTAAGAAAAATGGAAACGAAAACCAAAAGGAACAACAAGGTAACTTCTGCGTGGAGTCTGACCTCTCCACAGGTGTTGGTCTCAAAATGCCAAGTTTCCATGAGAGTGTTAACTACATGTACCAAAAAGTAAAGGAAGCTCAGCTCTCAAATGTTGCCGACAGATTCGAGGCAATGGAAAAAGTCAGATGTAAATTCTGTAAAGAGGGCGTTTCATGTACTCTTTGTTCAATGGGTCCATGTAGAATCACACCTCAAACTCCAAGGGGTGTTTGTGGTATCGATGCCCATGGTATCGTAATGAGGAACCTCCTCATCAAGGCTAATATGGGACTTGCAGCTTATACATACCACTGTAGAGAAGCTGCTCTAACACTCCTTGAAACTGCAAAAGGAAACACAATCTATGAAATCAAAGACCCTTCAAAGATTGATCTCCTGGCAGAGGTTCTCGGCATTGACACATCACTGCCGCTCAACGAAAAAGCAAAGTTAGTTGCTGAAGGAGTTCTGAAAAGTCTTTCTGAAAATAACTACTCAGTCTTTGTTGAAAAACTTGCTCCAGAGAGCAGAAAAGATGTCTTCAGAAAGTTAGGAATAATGCCAAAAGGTCCAATGAACGAACTTGTTGACTCCGTTTCAAGATCAATGACAAACATCGATGGTGACTACATCACTCTTGCCCTTGCAGCCCTCAGAAACGGCGTAGCTTCAGCATTTGGAGCCCTTGTCCCTCTTGAAATCATTCAGGATGCTCTCTACGGAACACCTACTCCACACGAGTGTGAAGTTGACTTTGGAATTCTCGATCCAGACTACGTAAACATCCTTCCAAACGGTCACGAGCCATTTGTTGGAATGGCACTTGTTGAACTGGCTAAAGATCCTGAAATTCAGAAGATGGCAAGAGAAGCCGGTGCAAAAGGAGTAAAGATTGTAGGTTCTATTGAAACCGGTCAGGAAATGATGGCAAGACTTGAGTGTGATGATGTTTTTGCAGGTCTTACATCAAACTGGATATCCCTGGAATACTTCCTTTCCACAGGTGCAGTTGACGTTCTCGCAATGGACATGAACTGTTCACTTGCAAACCTCAAGGAGTATGCAGATAAGTACAACTTCAAGCTAATTGCCGTTTCTAACATCATTGGTGTTCCAGGAGCAATGAGACTTGAGTACAAGCCTGGAAAAGAGAGAGAAATTGCAAAAGAAATCATCAAAATAGCAATTGAGAACTTCAAGGAGAGAAAGAACAAGCCTACAGCAGATGTGGCAAAATTCAAACAGAAGGCTATCGTTGGATTCTCTGCTGAAGCTATTATTAACGCTCTTGGTGGAAGCCTCAATCCTCTCCTCGACGTTATTAAGAATGGAGATATTAAAGGAGTTGTAGCTCTTGTTAACTGTACTTCTCTGGCTAACGGTCCACAGGACAGCACGACTGTTCAGATTGCAAAAGAGCTAATTAAGAGAGATATCCTCGTAATCGGCGCTGGTTGTGGAAACGCAGGTCTCCAGAAGGCTGGACTTGAAACACTCGAAGCTGTAGATAAATATGCAGGTCCAAAGCTTGCAGGAGTATGTAAAGCCCTTGGAATCCCACCAGTTCTTTCTTTCGGTACCTGTACTGATACAGGAAGAATAATCATGACAGTTATAGCTATTGCAAATGCTCTTGGTGCTGACCCATCTCAGCTTCCCGTAGCTGTTACTGCTCCTGAATACATGGAGCAAAAAGCTGTAATCGATGGATTCTCAGCAGTTGCAATGGGACTTTACACCCATGTTTCTCCAGTTCCACCTGTCACAGGATCCGATAAAGTTGTCAAACTTCTCACAGAAGACGTAGAAGGACTTACAGGTGGCAAAATCGCAGTTGGAGATGATCCAGTAGAAGCTGCAAATGGAATCGAGGAGCATATCATGAAGAAGAGAGAGTTACTTGGAATATAATTTTCCACCCTCAACGCTTCTTCATCTCCTCCCTCCCACCCCTCCCTCTCGGGAGGGGATCTTTAATATGGAGCATGCGATGTCCATCGAAAGAGAAAAACGAACAATAGAAAAGATGATTAAAATATACTGTCGGGCAAAGCACGGCTCTCCAAAAGGAACCCTCTGTCCTGAATGCCAGGAACTCCTCAACTACGTCTTCAAAAGACTGGATCTTTGCCCCTTCAAAGAAGAGAAACCCACATGTAAAAAGTGTACAGTTCACTGCTACCAACCGGAAAAGAGAAAAAAAATAAAAGAAGTAATGAGATTTAGCGGTCCAAGATTGCTTTTCTATGACCCTTTTGGTTGGCTCATCCACGAGATAAGAGAGAAATTTGTAAGACTTCAATCACTCAGATAACTCTAAAAGAGCATTTTTGTTTTTTATCCTGATTAGATTGCCGTTCTTCTCGATAATTCCCATAGATTTAAGCTTTGAAAGCATTCGTGAAACAGTCTCTTTCGTTAGCCCAAGTTCCATCGCTGCAATATTCGTGCTGAATTTAAATTCATCGTTATCCACTTCCTTACTGTTTCTCAGAATGTAAGAAGAAACTTTTGAAAGCGCATCCTTAAGAGAAAGACTCTCTATCAAACCTGTCAAATAGATTAGCCTTTGCGCCATGACAGCAAGAAGTCTCATTCCTATCTCAGGATCTCTTTTCATCAGTTCCAGAAATTCCATCCTTGGAATAAAAAGAATTTCACTGTCCTCTATGGTCTCTGCCCAGGCAGGAAAGTTTTCTCCTGTAAAGCTTGCAGCTTCTCCAAAGAACGTTGGTCTGGAGAAAATTCTGATTATCTGCTCTTTCCCCCTACCGGATTTGTAGATCTTTACCTTACCTTTTTTCAAAATGTAAAAACCCTCTGCTTTCTGAGAGGGATTGAAAATTACCGTTCCTTTGGTGTAACTCCTGACAATTGATATCTCCTTAATTCTGGTGAGTTGTTCTTCAGAAAGCTCTGAAAGAAGTGGTATCTGCCTCAAGAACCTAATCAAATCTTCCATCCTTAAATCCCCTCTGTCGAATTATACAGAAACCTACCTTCAATCAAAGAAATTGTTGATGGTTTGAAAGTGATAAAATCCAGATGGAGGAGGATTATTATGAGTAACTGCTTCAACTACCACATTAAAACGGCTCACACCTTTGAGAGTGTAAGGAAATCCCACTACCTTGACTGGTCAAACTATCCCAACCCGTTTAAGGTTTATAAAGGCGTTAAAAAGTTTCCCCTTCTCTCCTTTGATGGACACACTCAGGAGACACTTGATGTTCTCTACAGGATTTGTAGTGAAGG
>CAJXJV010000031.1 GCA_913055135.1 uncultured Desulfurobacterium sp.
TAACGGTTCCTACTATAACGGAAAAGAATGTGACTATAAAAATACCTTCGGATAACATCGAAATTAAAGTAAAGGTTGATGAAAACGCAACTATTGATACCACTGATGTACCAAATACCAAGGATGAACTGGAGAAGGTTGCAGAAGAACTTGGAGTAAAGAAGATATTTGCAGCCATCAAGGTAGTTGCATCCTCCACATTTACAGTAGAATTTGACATAACAGGACTTGACCCTGATAAACTTACTGTTAAGACAAGTAAAGGAGCGGTAATTGACGAAGATGTTTCAGGAAATACTCTAACTGCAACTATTGATCCAGCTAAAGCAGACAATTCAATTACCGTTGCTCTTGTGGAAGAACCTGAAACAGCAGAGACTCCAGCAGGTGGCGGTGGAGGTGGATGTTCTATGACTCCATCTGCAGGACTGGGTGGAGCAATCTCAGGTCTTCTTGGACTTCTCCCACTTGCATTTCTCAGGAGAAGAAAAGAAAATTAAAGTGGAAGAGGGAATTCGTCTAATAGAAGGGGGCAATGCCCCCTTTTCTAATTTTGAAAATTTTTAAAAAATTTCCTTTCAAGGATATAGGGGGATTCGTAAACAACCCTGATGAATGAGATGGATAAAATAAAATAAGGAATTATGCATTTTTTTTAATTTTAATACTTGACAATGGATTTTGATTTATTGTAATATACCGATACAGCTTCCAAGAGAGGGATATGACGTGGGGATAGATAAGTGGGCACTCACGTTGGGACTGGGGATGGGAGTGGTAGCCTCCCAGGCACTGGCTGCGATTTCAGTCCCGGGGTACGAAGGAGAAATAAAGACACAGATAGAATTTCGAGAAGACGTCAGGGATAGAGATTCTATTCCCTTTGACACATATCTAAAGCTTGATATCCGTGACCTGAAAGGTAACTCAGAGCTCCACTTCTACGGTAAACTCTGGAAGGATCTGGGCTACGGTACCGACTGGGATGCAGACATTTACCAGATTTATATCGATGTACCTTTGAATAACAGAAACAGCAGATTGAAAGTAGGCAGGCAGTTCATCTCTGAAGGTTTTGAAACCTACATTGCAGATGCGATAAAGTACGAACAAAAGTTTAAAAACGGATTTAGATATACGTTTTACATAGGTAAACCCAGATTCTTTGAACCAAACACAAGAGATGGTGACGATTTCTTAACTGGGTTCAAGTTTGACTACAAAGGGTATTTCTTCGGTTTTGAGCATGTTAGAGATGATGGAAATGTTAAAAAGAGTTCCTTTGTTGTTGGTAACTACAAATACCTGACGAGAGAGTTTGCCTACTATACCCGTCTGGAAGTTGACACTGCTCACGGAGAACTTACAGATTTTAATCTTGGTTTCAACTACTTCCCGACCGGAAAGTTAAGAATCAACCTTGAGGCTGAATACCTCGATCACTCTTATACCTATGACTCTTTTGAGCTGGAAAATCCTATCTTTTCCCTTTTCTCCTCTGGAAGACAGCTAAGGGTTACACAGAGTGTTTACTACGACATCTCAAAGAAGTGGCAGTTCTTTGAAAGCTATACGTTTTCGGATCTTCAGAGAAGAGAGGGTTTAAAAGACAATGGTCACCTTGCAAAAGCAGGTCTTGTCAGGGATACCTGGTTTGAAAACGGTTTAAGAGTCTATGGAGCTCTTACATATCAAAATAGCTGGATTGGAATTTTAAGGGGATTTGAGCTCGGCTTCACAAAGTGGATGAATTCAAAGCTGACCCTCTCAGGAACTGCTGATGTCGCTCACTACGACAAAATTACCTATGGAAAGCAGTGGGCTAATGCTCTTTATCTGAAAGGAACCTATCAGGTTACAGACTTTTCCAACTTTGAGCTTGGAGTTGAAAACAGGGTAAATGAAGATTTTGACAGGGATACAAGAGTAATTCTTCGCTACAACTACCTTTTCTTTGGTGGAAAAGATAAGAGCAAAGAGGAAAGGAAATGAGAAAGCTACTTTTAATAGCATTTCTATCTATTGCCACTGTTTATCTCTCTTCCTGTGAAAGGGGCAAAATAGACTACAAGAAAGAGTTAGGGGCTACAGCCAAATTTCATCATATTGACCATAAGGCTTTTATAGATAAAAATGGATGTATTCCATGTCACAAAATGAATGTTGAAATGACATGGGCAGATATAGAGGCTGCAGAGAAAGGATCAGAGAAAATAATAATGCCTTCGAAAGTTACCTGTCACTACTGTCACAACAATCCTGACAGTTCTCCAGCTCCAGATGCTCCAACAAAGTGTTATATCTGCCACTTTAACATGAAAGAGATAGAACCTGCCGACCACAAAACTGGAAACTGGCTTAAGACCCACAAGTTTGCCTACGAAGGAGAACCCAAGAGGTGTGATGAGTGCCATAGACAGAGGTTCTGTATAGACTGTCACTCCAGGAGAGATGTAATTCAGCACTACGTTCACCCGAGGAATTATGAGTACACCCACAGCATAGAAGCTGCTGCCGATCCTGGAAAGTGTGGCAGATGTCATCAAATAGGATTCTGTATGGAATGTCATACAAAGGGGACCTGGGCAAGATGAGAAAGACTATACTGATTTTTAGCTTAGTAGTAGGGTTGAGTGGTAGCGCACTCGCTTCTGAGTGTGGAGGGAAAGGATACACTGGACTGACAATCAATACTGTCTCCAGTGCCACTCTAATTGTCCTACTCTTCACCCTATAAGTGAGATAGAGGTAAAAGAAACTGAATGCATAAGAATTCCTTCAGGATTTCCTCTTAAAGACAGCAGAATGGTCTGCACTACCTGCCACGATATGACTTCAAGCAACAGGGACTTTTTGAGATCCAGAAAACCCCTGAAAAAGAGGTTTGATTTCTGTTTTGAGTGCCATAACCCTGAGTGTTATAAGAAGTTCAACCCTCACGAAACTATCGCTTCAAAGCTTCCTGAAAAGAAGAAACTTAAAGCCTGTATTTACTGCCATGGTGTAGGAGCAAAACTTGAAGCCTATAAAGCCTGCGTTGGTTGTCATACAAAGACTCCTCATGTTGGAGCTCCAGAACACATTCTTGCTTCAAAAGAGAAAGTGGAAAAACTTGTTAAGGATAAAAAAGAAATAGTTGACATTACAGCAATGAAAGATCTGCATCCAAAACTCGATGAGAAGGTCCTTAAAGAAAGAAAACCCAAAGTTATCCTTGTAAACGGAAAAATTGAGTGTATTACATGCCACAATCCGCATCCACAGATTGCTATTCCTGCACCACCTCAGGATAAAGAGTGGATAGCCTTAGAGAAACAGGATCTGGAGTACAAGCTCAGAAAACTCTATGAGAACTTAAATAGATTTGAGCTTAAATCAAAAAGTGTAGAACTCATGAGTGGAAGTTTAAAGGGTGGCAAGCTATGTCAGGTCTGCCACCCCATCAACTCGCTTAAGTAGGGGGTAGAGAGTGAGAGCCTTTATATTAGGAATAGCAGGAGCTTTAGCAATTTCAGGAACTGCTTTAGCAACAGGAATAAGCGATGATGGATGTCTCGTCTGTCATAGACTAAAGGGTCTCTCCGTTGTGGATAAAGATAACAAGATAAAAGATTGCAGTATTAAGGAAGCCCTGTATGCCCATTCAATCCATAGAAACGTCGGGTGTACAGAATGCCACGATAAGATAGAAGAGTACCCTCACAAACCTGAAAATGTTGCTGCAAACTGTGCAAATAAATGTCACGTAGCTGACCCTTCTACTAAGAAGCCGTTTTCACATGAAGATGTGTTTAAGACCTGGGAAGAGAGTGTTCACGGAAAGAACTACGAAAAAGCTCCAGATATCTATCCTTATTGTAACTACTGTCACACAAACGAACTTCTTATAGATGTAAAGAAGTTTGAAACTCTTGAAGGTAGTTTTAGCAGATGTTCCATCTGTCATGAAAATAAAAACTGGATAAGCGACAGACTTTCTCACGTTGCAAAAAGACAGGATATTCCTTTAACGGAAAACGGTTTTGTTCACCAGTTTATAAAGACAAGAAGGGATGGATGGGAAGTTGTCGAACTCTGTGCAAGCTGCCATGCAGACAGAGAGAAAATGGAAAAAGCTCTTGAAGTAGAGGGTATTCACGACAAGTACGAGAAAGAGCACGTTTTAACCGCTGTTGAATCATACAAGGTGACGATGCACTCGAAAATGTTATACCTCGATAGAAGTGACACAAGAGCGGCTGACTGTCTTGACTGTCACACAAACAAAGATGGAAACTTCCACGATATATTCCACAAGGAGGATCCAAGATCTTCAATCAACGTCAAGAACATTGAGCTCACATGTGGAAGATCAACAGAGTGTCACCCACTTGCCCCCGAGAAAGACATGAAGAACTTTGCAACAACAAAGTGGGTTCACATGCACCCCATAAGGGGAGAAAGCATCGGACAGACCATAGTATGGGTTGTTCAGGAAGTGTTTGTAGCGCTGGTTACGTTTGTCCTTCTCTTTGCATCAGGATTCATAATTCTTGATCTCATAAAGAATCTGAAGAAGTGAGCAGGAGGGTTTGATGGGTTTCTTGAGCAATATAAAGAGGAGACTAAGAGTAAGGGAAGATCATGAAAAACTCCTCATAGTTGATGGTAAATATATCGTATTTGAAAAGTTTACCCTTTTCCAGAGGCTCCTGCACGTAGCTGCTTTTACGACCTTCATCTGGCAGGTTCTTACGGGATTCCCCCTGAGATATGCCTATACCGACTGGGCTCCCGTTATCTACACGATTCTTGGGGGAACAACCGGAGCCATGACCATTCACAGGATCATGGGAACTCTAATGGTACTGACTTACCTGGCAACTCTTACCTATTTCATACTTATCCTCATTGCAAATAGAGACAAAATAAGAAATTTCTTCAACTCTTTCAGGTCTGTTCCTGGTCCCTCTGACATAACCGTTGTCCATTACTTTAAGTATCTGCTTGGACTGAGAAAGACCCCACCTGACTGGGATGAATGGATATGGGTTGATAAATTTGACCTCTGGGCAGAAGCGTGGGGAATATTTGCGATGGGAGTTACAGGATTTATCCTCTGGATGCCTGAGGTCTTTACAGGTCTTATACCTTTACCACCTGAGACAGTGCAGATAGCATACATAGTTCACCTTTACGAGGCAACGCTGGCTCTTGGCTGGATTGCACTTGTCCATATGTACATGGTTCACTACGGACCACCAAAGTTCCCAATGGACTGGATATGGCTCTCTGGAACTGCATCTGAGGTGGAATGGCTTGAGGAAAGACCGAAAAGCTACAGGAGAATCATTAAAGCTGTGGCTGAAAAAGAACCACATCTTCTTGAAAAGTATCCGTTCCTGAAGGAGCGCTATGAATTTGTCCTTGAAGTGGAGAAACTGCCTGAAGAGGAGATGATAGAAAGAATGCATGAGTATGCTCACCATCTCCTTGAGAAGGAAGTTGAAGGGAGGAGTGCATAATGAAGAGATATCTGATAGTAGCTTTACTCATATCGACAGCTGCAATTGCAGCTGAGAATCCTCTCATTTCTGCTCCAGCCACTGATGTTGAAAAGTGGGCTGGAAAGCTTAAAGAGTTTAAGAAGCCTGAAATGCCTTCTGTAAAAGGATATCCGAAACCTTTCCACTATCCAAACAGCTATGAGTATCAGATGAACGATGTTTGTTCTGCCTGTCACACGTTTGCTGCTCACAAAAAAGACAAGAAGTATGCACCTTTTTATAACGCCCATGGAACGTTTATGAGCTGTAACGTCTGTCACTTTGTAAAAGAAGAGGTTACTTACAGGTGGGCAGAAATTAAAAATGGAAAAGTTGTCCTGCTGGAAAACGGTGATTTCTACGGTTTAAAGTATATCCAGTCAGATGAAAGAGTTTTCCTTTCCGGAGAAGACAATCCAGCGAAAATTGTGCCAGTCTATAACGGAGCTCCTGTTGAGCTTCCTCTGAAAGGCAATGAGAATCTCCTGAAGGATAATAAAGCTGTTGCCAGTATGCACAATGCTCTGTCAGAAGAAGCACTGAAGTGTGAGGATTGCCACACGAAAAACGGAAAATTGGATTTTGAAGCCCTTGGCTTCAGTCCAGAAAGAGTGAAAGACCTTGAAAAGAACGAAATCGTAAAAGGTCTGAAGGAATATGAAACCATTCATTTCCCTAAATTTATCTGGTAGGGGTAGAGAGGAATGAGATATCTGGTGATTTTTCTTGTGCTGTTTTTGTCGGCAGTTTCATCATTTGCCGGAGAGATTAAAGGAGACTGGAAGTTTCCTTCAGATATTGCTGTTGATAATGGAAAACTTTACGTTGTTGATGGTCTAAATAATCGAATAGCCATCTATGATCTCTACGGCAACCATATCTCAGATATAAAGATTGATTCACCTTTTGGTATTTATGTTGAAAATGGTCTCCTCTATGTAACAAGTCAGAAAGGTGTAATCTACGTTTTAGATGAGTTTGGGAACCCCGAAAAGGAAGTCCAGATTGAAGGCAGACCATTAGACGTAGTAAAGGTTGGAGATAAGCTTTTTGTTACAAATGGAAAAACCAATACAGTAGATGTTTACTCAGTAGATGGAAAACTTCTCCAAAAGATAGGTGGGAAAGGGACAGCTCCTGGCTATTTCGTGGGTCCATTTATGATGGACAGGTCAAAGAAACTCATTTACGTTGTTGATACTGTCAATGCAAGAATTCAGGAATTTGAAGAAAACGGCAAATTTGTCAGAGCTTTTGGAGTCTTCGGAATAGAGGAAGGAGATTTGTTCAGACCGAAAGGAGTGGCTTACTGTAACGGTGATTTAGTTGTTACTGATGGCATAACAGGTGCTGTTCAACTTTTTAATGTTTATGGTGGTTTTAAGAGCAT
Source organism: uncultured Desulfurobacterium sp. (assembly GCA_913055135.1). Lineage (GTDB taxonomy): Bacteria > Aquificota > Aquificia > Desulfurobacteriales > Desulfurobacteriaceae > Desulfurobacterium. Next base: position 6,916 of record CAJXJV010000031.1, read on the forward strand.
CGTTACTAAGGGACTTTATTACCCAACAGCGGTGGCATGCTATGACGGCGAAGTTTTTGTCCTGGAGCCTCTTAAGAACAGAGTTTCTACATTTAGAATCCAAGGGGTTAAATAATGAGGAAAACCTTAGCTGTTTTGTTGACCGTTCTTATCATACCTTCGGTTTCTGAAGCAAAGCTAAAGAAGAGTATGAAGAAAGAGTGTCTTGTATGTCACGAAAATTGGCTCTTAGAAGCTAAGGTTAAATCACCGTTACTCCTCACAAGAGAATCCTTCGATGCTGCCAATAGATTAATGTGTCTTTCCTGTCACGATGGTTCTCTTGCAGACGATAGAGAAACCTTTTTAGGGTTTAAGCACTTCTCCCATCCTGTAGATAAAGAAGTTTCTGAAGACTTTAAAATGCCAAAAGGTTTTCCAACAAAAGATGGAAAGCTTTACTGTGGTACCTGTCACACCCCTCACACAGAAACCGGAAGCGAGAAAAAACTTGACTATACATTTATGAGAAAACCTAACGTCAATTCTGCCCTCTGTATCGAGTGTCATAAGGAAAACTCAGAACATGGAATGAACCATCCCATATTAGAAGATACAGAGGACAAATTAAAAGAAAAGTTCGCCCTGAAAATAGAAAAACTTGGCGGAAGAGTTACTGAAAACAGAGAACTTCTGTGTGAATCCTGCCACTCTCCCCACAAGGGTAAAGCGAAAAAAGCGCTTATAGAGGCAGTAAATAAATCTCAGCTCTGTGTAATCTGTCATATGGATAACCTTAACTCAAAAGAACATCCAAACTTCAGAAACCACCCGATTCACAAGAAGTTTCCAGAAGATGCTAAACTTGCCTTCTTTGAAGAGAAAAAGGTCATTACATCCTCCGTTGAGTGTATGACCTGTCATAAAGTTCACAAGGAAGAGAACAAACACCTTGTTGTTGCCAAGGAAGAAAAACTATGTTCTCTCTGCCACATTCAGGAAGCAAAAGTCAACCTGACAGATCACAATATTAATAAAAAATCCTGTAAAAGCTGTCATACACCTCACAAAGCAAAGGGCAGAAAACTCTGGAGCAAATCGATTCCTGAAAATGCATTCGACTACGCATCTATCATAAACGCTAAAGGGAAAAACGATATTCTCTGTCTCTCCTGTCACTATACAGGAAATGTTATAGCTGGCAAGGAAGTAAAAACGGTTGGAACTCTCACCCACCCAACAGGTGAGAAAGTCAAAGAAAAGGTTAAAGGTCTTCCTCTTCCAGGAGGTACTCTTGGCTGTATAACCTGTCACGATCCTCACCACGCTTATAACAACAGCAAGAAAGGTAAATTCCTCAGGAAAGAAAGAACGAAGCTCTGTTACGATTGTCATAAAGAACAGGCTGATGTTAAGAAAGGTCCTCATGGCAAAATAGATAAAAAGAAGTGGAAAGTCGGAGATTGTGCAGCTTGCCATAACACTCACAACGCAAAAGGTGGCTACCTCTCAAGAGTTGTGTATGGCGAGATATCCCCAATGGAACCACCGGTTGATGGTTTCTGCCTTGCATGTCATGATCCAGAGGGAATGGCAGAACATAAGATCAAACAATCTGTCTTTAATGAGCACCCTGTGGGTGTTAAGAATCCAACAGATAAACTCCCCGGGAAGCGAGTTTCCTGTATTACGTGCCATGATACCCACACACACAAAGAAGAACTTCTCAGGATACCTGTTAAAGGAAACTCTGAACTCTGTCTCACATGCCATATTGATCAAACTCTCAAAGGAACTCCTCATGACCTGCTTAACAATGAAGACGTTAAGCTTTCAGACAAGGAGAAAAAAGAACTCTTTAAGAAAGGGTTATGTTCTACCTGTCATACTCCTCACAATCCAGAGTTCAAAGTTCTCTGGAGTAAGAAACCTGGTAAGGGTGAGACAATCAACGAAAGAATGTGTAACTCCTGTCACGCTAAGGGTGGCATAGCTGAGGATAAAATTGTTGGAAAGCATACACACCCAATAGGTAAGAAGACAACTTCACCTGAAAATCTTAAGATGATTGCGAATTCGAGGTTACCTCTGATCAATCAGATGACAGGTCATCCAGCCAAGAAAGGTGAGAAGGGCTTGATGGATTGTGCTACCTGTCACGATCCACACAACGGTGCAGACAGGAAGAGACTCATAAGATACACACTTGAAGGAGACAGTGCTCTCTGTACAGCCTGCCATACGGCTCAGACAAAGGTTATAGGTACGGATCACGATATGAGAGTGGTCAAGAAGAATTTCAAAAACGCTCTTGGTAAGGATGTTCTCGAAGACGGTGTCTGCTCTGCATGCCACGTTCCCCATAGAGCAAAGGATGATCTCCTCTGGGCAACAGATGTGAAGCATGTTACGGATAATAGACTTTCTAACTACTGTCTCACCTGTCATTCCGAAAGTGGAATTGGAAAAGATAAAGTTGTTAAGTATTACTTCCATCCATCAGAAGATGTTGTTGTCAAGAATTTTGATAGACCTGGAAGAAAAGGCGATTGGCCTGTCTTTACAAAAGACGGTAAGAAAGTTCACTCTGGTGGTGAAATTGCCTGTGAAACCTGCCACGATCCACATGTCTGGAGCAGATGGACAGACAAAGTTCCTAAGAAACCTGTTGAGGGAACTGTTATTAATAGTTTCCTGAGAAACAGAGATCTCAAAGGAAGTATTTGTGTAGATTGTCATGGTCTTGATGCGCTCTACAGGTATAAATTCTTCCATGATAAGAAAGTTCATCAGGAAGAACCGTCTTACAAGTAATGGAGGTTTAAGATATGGCAAGAGAGGTTAGCTCCAGGGATATAGAAAAAGAAGCCTGGATAGTTGTAATAGCTACATTACTGCTTCTACTTCTACCTATAGTTGGCGTCTGGTTTGTCAAGTTTGTTCACTGGTATTCACAATCCATATTCATGTGGCTCTAGGAGGAAGCAATGGGAAAGGCGTTAAAAAATGTTTTTTTCTTCAAAAAGTGGATTGCTGCTGTTGAATTGATTCTTTATATTTTTATGTTTCTGACACTGCTAATGACAGCTTATCATCACATTATAGAGGTTGTCAATTAAGAATGTCCAGACCCTCATGGGATGAATATTTCATTTCTATAGCTGAAATGGTTTCTACTCGTTCTACATGTCTTAGAAGAAGAGTCGGTGCTGTTCTTGTGAAAGACAAGAGAATAATCTCAACCGGCTACAACGGTCCTCCATCCGGGTTAAAGCACTGTGAAGAGGTTGGCTGTCTCAGGGAAAAGCTTGGAGTCCCAAGTGGAGAGAGGCACGAGCTCTGTAGAGGTCTCCACGCCGAGCAAAATGCAATAATACAGGCAGCACTTCACGGAATCTCAACAAAAGGTGCCATTCTTTACTGTACTCACTGTCCCTGTTCGCTCTGCACAAAA
>CAJXJV010000032.1 GCA_913055135.1 uncultured Desulfurobacterium sp.
AAGTTTAGGGACAAAATTCTAATTGCAATTGCCCATAGACTTTCTACTGTTGTTAATAGTGATTTAATAATTTTCCTTAAGGAAGGTAAAATAGCGGGAGTTGGAAGTCATAAAGAACTTTATGAAAAGCTTGAAGATTATAGGAAACTGTGTGATATTCAATTCAAGTTAAACCTTGAGTAAAGAAAGGGAGCTTCTGAAATGAAATTGGTTGTGTTTTGATAGTTCTTGATTCCTCAGGTTTGAAAGTAACGAAAAGAGGTGGTTTGGAGAGGCAGTTATTCGTTATAGGTCGGTTCTGCAGAGAAATTTTTATTGGACACAGTATAAAGAAACTAAAATTGAGCTCCGAAAATCCACGAAATGTATGGTTTAATTTCTTCTGAACAGATTATCTCTTCATTTAAAAACAGGGTAACTCCTACGTTGTAGGAACCCTTGAAGCCAAACCAGATGCTCTTTGAAATAAAGGAATTTCTTACAGCCTTTTTTACAGCTTCTTCAATCTCTTCAGCCTCTAAAAGGAGAATAAAATTGGAGAGGTAGTGGTCTTCTGGAATTTTTAGAAGTTTTCTTGAGACTCCTAAAAATATATTCCACAGGTCTTTAAAATCATTGAGTATGAGTTTTTGATATCTTTTTCCGAAGATATACAGGAAACTTCTTATTTCGTAGTCTTTCATAAAGAAGGTTGTATGCACTAAGCTGGTTTCAAGATGGGCGAAAAAGTCAAAAGTGGTTCCGTTCACAGTAAAGGGTTCCAGAAACTCTCCATAAGGTAGAACTTTCCTCTTAACTTTCTCACTTAACAAAGAGGATTACCTCTTCTCTGTCTTTCTTTCCCTTTAGGAGCATTTCCCTGGCAAGCTTCTGATAGTAAAAATCCCTGTTCTTTTCAAAAGCAGTAATCCTCTCTTTGAGGATTTCGTTCCGGTTTTTCCAGTAGTTCTCTTCCTTTTTTAGCTCTTTATAGGTTTCCTTTAGCTTTCGGTAAGTAGAGAGGGAGTTATCTCCCAGAAAATAACTGTAGAAAGCCCAGGGGGCGAAAAAGATCCAGAAAAGGATAAGATATCTGAACCTACACTTCAGATTCTGTATCAATTAGTCCTCTCTCAATCAGTTCTTCATTATAGTAGCGCCTGTAAAGGGCATACCATTCGGGAGTTCCCTCGTAGATAGGTCTTGAGTGAGAAGCTATTTTCTCTCTAACTTTTTCGTCTATCTCTTTTCTGAGTTTTGCAATCTCTTCAAAGGATTTGACGATGGTTGCCCTTATGACGCCTCTTTCCTGTGTGTAGTCCAGTTCTTCATCTGTCAGTATGAGTTTGAGAACCTTTCCGGCAAGGTAGTTAGCTTTTTCTCTGGAGAAAATGCTACCAACTACGGCAATTCCTCTCTCTTTTGCCAGCTTTTCCTTTATGAGCTTTCTTGCCTTGTGGATGGAAACTCCTCTGTATGTAACCTCTTCGGCGTTTTCCTGAATAATTCTTTCAGCTTCTTCTTCTAACTCTTTTTCTGTGATGTAGTCATTGTAGAGGATGTCGTACACTTTCTTCTTGAACTCTTCTGGATTATCTGCAATGACGTACTCTTTTTCTAAGAGGTTATTTGCAATTCTATCTGCAAGGAGTTTCAGAAATCTATTCTGTTTTGCCATCGCTCCTCCTTAATTCTTATCTGCTATAAAAACTATTTACTTTGCTTAATCTCAGGATTGTAATAAGTCGCAATCAGCATTCCAATAACGAGTATAAGAAAGAACGAACCAAGTATCAAAATTAACCAGAGCATTTGTTTCCTCCTAATGCATCAAGTTTTTTTCCTATTTTCAAGATTATGCCAGCACTTATGAAAAAGCACATTCCAAGAAACCAGAGGGTTACTATTCCTGCAATTACCCATTGTGACATACCTTCCTTGTAAAATACGCCTACAGTTGCAGAAACGTCAACGATTATAGCTGTTAGAACTGTTTTCAGGATGCTTTCCCAAACTATTCTCTTAGCTTCAAGATAATTTTTCACATTTTCTCCTTTTTCATCTTTTGCAGAAGAGATTTTACCTTTTCTGCAGCTACTTCGCCTTCTTTTGTACCTTGCTTCAGTTTCACAACTTTCTGGTAGAGCTTGAGAGCCTGTTTGTAATCTCCTTTTTTCTCGAAAAGCTGAGCTGCTCTGTAGAGCGATGTGGAAGCCCAGGGTTCAACGTCGCTGTATTCGTAATTTATCTTCATATAGTTGAGGATTGCTTCATCGATGTTGCCTTTTTCAGCTTGAATGGAGGCTTTCCAGAAGAGGGACTCAACTTTCTGATCTTTTGTCTTTGCCTTTTTTATTGCTTCATTGATAAGTTTCTCGGCTTCATCTAACTTTCCTTCTTTTTCGGAAAAGATTGTAAGCCTTATAAGGTCGTCGTAATCGATGGTTGAAAGGTTTCCTGAGCTTACTAATTTGTCAACAATGGCTGATGCTTTTTCTTTATCTCCCATTAACTTGTAGTAGTTGGCGAGTTTAGCTAAGAATGAGTTTCTCTCATTTTCAGGAACGTTGTTGATATCCTTTATAGACTGGGCTGCAGTGTAGGCATCCACGAGTCTTCCTAACTTCAGGAAGATTTTGAACTGGAGGAAGTTCTTGAGATCCTTATCGGACTGATTTCTGTCTGGTAAGAGCTCCACGTCTTTCAGAGCTCTACGGTAATTCTTCTCCTTCAGGTCTATATCTACCAGTTTCTCTATGATTCTCTTTCTGATTTCGTCTGAGGTTGTCCTTTCAAGTGCCAGTTTTAGCAGTCCATAAGCTTTTCCGTAATTCTCTGTTGAGATGTAATCCTCAGCCTTTGATATGAGGGTATCAACAGATGTTATTCCATTTTCAGGGTTGTAAGCTATGAACTGAGGGTCGTTGAAGAGTACAGGTTCAAAGTTTCCTGATTTAAATGCAAGGTGGTTGATCGTCTGTCTGGCAAAGTTTGATACTACCTCATCGGTGGAGTGGTTGAAGATGACTGTAAGGTACTCCATTGCCCTGTCAGGTGCTGACTTCTCGTAAGTAAGGGATAGGTAAAGAGCAGCAGCAATCTTTTCATTTCCGGAAAGCTGAGGCAGTAGTTTCTCTACCTCTTTAACGTTGTTTGAGGTTATGGCAGCCATTAGCTGAACAGATGGTGATGTAAAGTGGAATTTCTTTAAGTCCGATTCTTTCTGTAGGAGCTTTGAGAGATAGACCAGTCTGCCGCCGTTAACTTCTGGATAGAGTCCATTTGTCTTCAAGTGGTTTTTCAGAACTTCATAAGCTCTCTTTCTGTCTCCGATCTGAAATAGGTCAAATGCCAGGAATGTATTTGTATCTCCATCTTTGAAAGAAACTCTTGAGAGATAAAGAGCTCCTTTTTTAAAGTCCTTTTCGTTTGTGTAGCCAAGTCCCAGCAGCTTTTTAACTTCGTCAGTTTTCAGTCCAAGCTGGTTCTCCGCGTACTTGAGGAGTTTTACCGAAAGGACTGTATTTCCGCTGTAGAGGTAGGTTCTGGCAGCAGAAAGTATGGCTTCTCTGTAAAAGGGAGTGTTCTGATAGCTCTTCATCAGCTGTGTATAGACAACAGAAGCAACTTCTGTGTTGAAGCTGCCAAGCTTGCCAAGGAGGTAGAGAGTTCTCGGCATGAGAAGTTTGTCTGATGGGTTCTGAACGGCTTTTTCGAGATAGGAGAGGGCTTTTCTATAAAGTCCTCTTTCGTAGTAGATGTAGCCAAGGTCGTGGTAGGAACCAACCTCTTCTGGTACTTCTGCTCTTAAAGAGAATATGGATGCTTTCGGATAGAGCTCGGGATAGAGCTTTTTGAGCTTTTCAAAGTGAAAGTTGCACCTGAAAAAATCCAAAAGGACTTTTAACTTGTCCGGAATTTCAGGTTTTGATACATTAAGCCCAATAATTTCCGGAATCTTTTCGGGATGACCCAGTTTGAAATAGCACCACGCTTTTAAGTATTTTGCTTCTTTTGAGTTAAGGTCTTTTAAGGTCTGGAGGGCTTCCTGGTATTTTCCATTCAGGTAGTAAACCCTTGCAAGTTCAATTCTGACGTTATCGGATGGATATTTCTTGTAGAGTTTTTCCGCTTCGACGAGAGCTTCAGGAAATCGTTTTTTCCTCTCGAGGTACTTGACGTATTCTAAGATTTCTTCCGGGGAGCTAAACCATTTGCCGTAATTGTCAAATATGAGGTCGATCAGCCGGTAATCGTTTTTTTCAAGTGCAGTCTGTAACGTTCTCTTCAGGAAAGAGCTCTCTTTGAGGGCACCTTTCAGGTCTGTGTTCTTCGATGAAATGTTTACAATGTAGAAGAGGTCATCGGAGGAGAGTGGATAATCCAAAAGAGTTTTGAAGAACTGAACTTTGTTATTGATGGAAAGTTTAAGGAGTTCATTCTGATTTATCACTTTTTGAATTGGTTTCTTAGAGTGGAGCTCTAACACAGTTTTCAGGGCTAAGAGTTCTCCTTTGTTGAAATCCGGGAAGTTCTTTTCCCAGTAGTTAACAAACTTTTTCAGATCTTCATAGTCTGTAGATTTCAGGAACGATTGGTATATAACCTGGTAAAACTTTTTAAACTCTTCCGGTGAGAGTTTTTCAAGATTTTCGCTGAAAGTCTTTGCTGCCAGTGAATAGAGTCCATCTCTGTAGAGCTTTACCCCAAGGTTGAAATCTGAAGCAAAAGCAGTGGTATAGAAGATTAAAGAAAGAGCTAAAATTTTAAACCTCATTTTTTCCCCAGACAGCAAATTTTTCAAAGTAGTCTTAAATTATATTCCTATGGAAAAGCGGTTTAAAGTTATCTCTCCTTTTGAACCGAAAGGCGATCAGCCTAAAGCTATAAGGGAATTATCTGAAGGGATTAAAAAGGGTTTAAAGTACCAGACCCTTCTGGGTATTACTGGGAGTGGTAAGACTTATACAATTGCAAAGGTAATTGAGGAGGTTCAGAAACCAACCCTCGTTATCTCCCACAACAAAGTTCTTGCAGCCCAACTCTACCATGAACTAAAGAACTTCTTTCCTGAGAATGCTGTTGAGTATTTCATCAGCTACTACGACTATTACCAGCCTGAAGCCTACATTCCGAGCAGAGACCTTTATATTGAGAAGGACTGTTCGATTAACCCTGTAATAGACAGGATGAGACACTCAGCAACCGTTTCTCTCCTTACAAGGCGGGATGTCATCGTTGTCTCTTCTGTTTCCTGCATCTACGGTCTCGGTTCTCCAGACTACTACAGGAATCTATCGTTAAGGTTTCAGGTTGGAGAGGAGATTGAAAGGGATGAGGTGATAAGGAAGCTTGTGACTCTCGGATATGAGAGAAGTGAGTACGAGCTAAAGCCAGGAATTTTTAAAGTAAGGGGGGACGTTATAGACATCTTTCCTGCCGATGTTGAAGATCACTTTATAAGGATAGAGCTCTTTGGGGATGAAGTTGATTCAATTGTTATGCTTGACTACTTCAACCAGAAAGTCCTGAAGGAGTTTGACTCTTATACTGTCTATCCTGCTTCCCACTATGCAACCCCCTATGCAAGGATAGTTGAAGCCGTTCATTCAATAGAGAAGGAATTAGAAGAAAGGATAAACTACTTTTTAAAAGAGGGAAAGGAGCTTGAAGCAAGAAGGCTTGAACAGAGGACAAGGTACGATATGGAGCTCCTCCTTGAGATTGGTCACTGTAAAGGAATAGAGAACTACTCGAGACACCTTGACGGCAGGAAACCTGGAGAGCCTCCGTTTACTCTCCTTGACTATTTTCCTGATGATTTTCTTGTTGTCATAGACGAGTCCCATGTAACGATTCCTCAAATAAAAGCCATGTGGAGAGGAGATAGAGCAAGGAAGTACAACCTTGTTGAACACGGCTTCAGACTGCCATCAGCTTACGACAATAGACCTCTAAACTTTGAAGAGTTCTTAGAACGAGTTCCTCAGGCAATCTTTGTCTCTGCTACACCGGGACCTTTTGAACTTGAGGTTTCAGAAAAGGTTGTTGAGCAGATAATCAGGCCGACGGGACTTCTTGACCCAGAGATTGAAGTAAGAAAAACAGAGGGTCAGATAGATCATCTTCTTTCCGAAATCAGAGAAAGAGTAAATAGGAACGAACGGGTTTTAATCACAACCCTTACAAAGAGAAGTGCCGAAGAGCTTACGGAGTATTTCCTTGAAAAAGGAATAAAAGCTAAGTACATGCATTCAGAGATAGACTCTGTTGAGAGGGTTGAGATTATAAGAGGTTTGAGGAGCGGTGAGTTCGATGTTTTAGTTGGAGTTAACCTCTTAAGGGAAGGGCTTGACCTGCCAGAAGTATCACTCGTTGCAATTCTTGATGCAGATAAAGAAGGTTTTTTGCGGTCAACAACTTCTCTGATTCAAACAATTGGTAGAGCGGCAAGAAATGTAAATGGAAAGGTAATTCTCTACGCTGACAGAATAACTCCATCGATGAAGAAAGCGATTGAAGAAACAGAGAGGAGAAGGAGAATTCAGAAGGAGTACAACGAAAAGTACGGTATAATACCTCAGACTGTTAAGAGAAGTCTTGAGGCAAGTATCCTTGAAGATGCGGGTGTAACACCGTTCTATAGGATAAAGGCTAAAGAAAAAGAGAGAGTTCCGAGAACAGAAGAGGAGCTCTTAGAGGAGATTGCCCGCCTTGAAAAGGAGATGAGAGAAGCAGCTAAGAACTGGGAGTTCGAAAAAGCAGCAGAATTAAGAGATAGGATAAAAGAGCTCAGGAAATTGTTAATACCTGCATAGGGAGGAGTTTATGGCTGAGGGGAAACTTGACCATCTGCTGAAAAAGGAAAGCGTTATCCATCCGCCAAAAGAGTTTGTGGAAAAGGCAAACGTAAAAGACTACGAATCTGAGTACAGCAGGTTCAGGGAAGACCCAGAAAAATTCTGGGCAAGTGTTGCTGAAGAACTCTTCTGGTACGAAAAGTGGGAGAAAGTTCTTGAGTGGAACTACCCTTATGCGAAGTGGTTTGTTGGTGGAAAGACAAACATAACTGTTAACGCTCTTGACAGACACGTCAAGAATGGAAAGAGGAACAAAGTTGCGTTCTTCTGGGAAGATGAGCTTGGAAACGAAAAGGTTGTTACTTACGGTGAACTTTTCAGGCTGGTGAACAAACTGGCGAATGCTCTGAAGGCTGCCGGAATCAAAAAGGGAGACAGGGTTGTAATTTACATGCCTCTTGTTGTTGAGCAGGTCGCTGCAATGCTTGCCTGTGCAAGAATCGGAGCTATCCACTCAGTTGTCTATGCAGGATTCAGCGTTCCAGCTCTCAGACACAGGATAGAGGATGCAGAAGCAAAGCTTGTAATTACAGCAGACGTAACGATTAGAAGAGGAAGAGCAATTCCTCTCAAGAGAATTGTTGACGAAGCAATTATGGATCTTCCATTCGTTGAACAGATTGTTGTTCTGAGAAGGCTTGAGCCAAAGGTTGACCTTATCGGTGAAAAGGAAGTTGATTTCTATGAGTTCATCGATGGGCACCTGGACTACTGTGAGCCAGAAGTGATGGATGCAGAAGATCCTCTCTTCATCCTCTACACGTCCGGTTCTACAGGTAAACCAAAGGGTGTTCTCCACACAACCGGCGGCTACATGGTTGGAACTTACTACTCAATGAAGACTGTTTTTGATCTGAAAGAAGATGATGTCTACTGGTGTACTGCTGACCCAGGATGGATTACAGGACACAGCTATATTGTTTATGGACCTCTTGTTGCTGGAGCCACACAGGTTATTGCGGAAGGAGCTCCAAACTATCCTGATTTTGGAAGATGGTGGGGAATTGTTGAAAAGTACGGTGTAAACATCTTCTATACGGCACCAACTGCCATCAGAATGTTTATGAGAGCTGGAGAAAAGTGGCCTAACAAGTATGACCTTTCATCTCTCAGGCTTCTTGGTTCTGTTGGTGAGCCTATTAACCCGGAAGCATGGCTCTGGTATTACAGGGTTATTGGTAAGGAAAGGTGTCCAATTGTTGATACATGGTGGCAAACAGAGACCGGTGCTGTGATGATTACAACAATAGATGGACTTTCAATGAAACCCGGAAGAGCGGGGAAACCTGTGCCCGGCGTAATTGCAGAAGTTGTTGATAGAGAAGGTAACCCCGTTGAGGACGATAAGGGTGGTTTCCTTGTAATCAAGTACCCATGGCCTTCAATGATGAGGACAATCTACAAGAATCCTGAAAGATACGAACAGTACTGGAATACAATTCCAAATTGCTACACTGCCGGTGACGTTGCAGTGAGAGATAAGGATGGCTACATCATGATTTTAGGTAGGGCGGATGACGTTATCAACGTTTCCGGACACAGAATTGGAACAATGGAGGTTGAATCTGCTCTTGTATCCCATCCGGCAGTTGCAGAGGCAGCCGTTATCGGTAAGCCTGATCCGGTCAAGGGTGAAACGATTAAAGCTTTTGTGATTCTCAAAGAAGGTTACAGTGCTTCTGAAAAGCTTGTTGATGACCTCAAGTACCATGTAAGGATGGAGCTTGGAGCTCTTGCAGTTCCATCAGAAATTGAGTTTGTGGACAAGCTTCCAAAGACAAGAAGCGGTAAGATCATGAGAAGGGTTCTTAAAGCCAAAGAACTGGGAATGGATCCAGGAGACCTTTCAACTCTTGAAGATTAACTGTAGTGGGGGCTTTCTGCCCCCTTTACTTTCAACTGACCTTCTTTTCCTTCCCGGGTAAATATCAGAAATAGTCAGGATTACGTTCATACTTTCTATTCTGGATTTTTAAAAAATCAAAGTTTGCGAAGAAAAACTGCTTATATTTTCTTGATGAAAAAACCAATTTGCGGAGAAGGTAGTGAAACCTGAAGTCCTTTCACCGGCAGGAAATCTTGAAAAACTGAAGTTTGCGATAGATTTCGGAGCTGATGCAGTTTACCTTGGAGGTAAACTTTTTAACCTCAGAGCGAAGGCGAACAACTTTACCGTTGAAGAAATGGCAGAAGGAATCGATTATGCCCACAAAAGAGGTAGAAAAGTTTATGTAACGTTGAACGCTTTTGCGAGAAACTCCGATTTCGAAGGAATAGAGACGTTTGTAAAAGAGGTTAAGGAACTTCGTCCGGATGCGTTCATCGTTTCGGATTTAGGTGTCCTTTCCACAGTTAAGAATATAGCCCCTGAAGTTGATGTTCACATAAGCACGCAGGCGAACACCACAAACTATAGAGCTGTGAAAGTTTATAGAGACCTTGGGGCAAGCAGAGTTGTCCTTGCGAGGGAACTCTCAATAGATGAGATAAAGGAAATTAAAGAGAGAGTTCCAGATATGGAAGTAGAGGTGTTTGTCCACGGAGCAATGTGTATGGCTTACTCTGGAAGATGTCTACTTTCCAATTACCTTTCTTACAGGGAAAGTAACAGGGGTGCGTGTTCTCAGAGCTGTCGATGGAAGTATTATTTAGTTGAAGAGACCCGTCCGGGAGAGTTTATACCGATAGAGGAGGATGAAAAAGGAACATACATATTCAACTCAAAGGATCTCTGTGCTCTTCCACTTCTTGAAAAGCTGATAGATACCGGTGTTGATTCTTTGAAAATTGAGGGAAGAGTAAAAAGTGCCTACTACGTTGCTGTTACAACGAGTGTTTACAGGAGAGCTGTTGATCTGATTTTAAATGACAGGGGAACATTCAGAAAAGAGCTTCCGTTTCTCCTTGAAGAACTTAAAAAAGTTAGTCACAGACCATACACCATAGGATTTCTTTCAGGAAACGGAGAGAATCTCCAGCACTACGAGACAAGTTCCTACATAAGGAACTACAAGTTTCTTGCAGTCTTCAAGGATGGAAAGTGGAATGTAAGAAATGCATTAAAGGTTGGTGATGAAGTAGAGATTTTTACTCCAGATGCGAAGACGAAGAAAACCCTTATAAAAGGCATTCAGATTTTCAGGAAAAATACACTTGAAATGGTAGAAGTTGCTCATCCGAATCAGATAGCTATTTTAGAACTGGAGGATGAACTGGAAATTCCAGAAAACGCAATATTGAGAAGGAAAGAATCACTTTAGTAATTCTCCCATCTTGAAGATTGGTAGATACATAGCGATGATGATAAATCCGATAATTCCTCCTATGAATACCATCATCATTGGTTCTATCAAAGATGTCAAAGCATCAACAGTTCTATCTACTTCCTCTTCGTAGAAGTCGGCAACTTTGG